>NZ_BDHF01000609.1:0-166562 GCF_054786115.1 Treponema sp. R80B11-R83G3
AAAAACAACACATAGGAGCACAATTGGTAAAATATTGTATAAAAGAAGCAAAAGATAATGGGAAAAAAGAAATTGTAGTATGGGTTTTTGAAAAAAATATAAATTCAATACAATTTTATGAAAAAATGGGGTTTAAAATTGATGGAAAAACAAAATCAGAAGAAAAATTCAATGAAAATGAAATAAGAATGAAAATTGAATTATAAAGTAAGGCGCAACTGCATATAATGGGTCTGTTTACGCTTCACTGGTTGTGAACCTTCGGTTCGATGGTTCCTTATTCGCTTGATCATGTCCGTACAAGCACAGACGCAATCTTGCTCCGTTCGTCAATGAAGTAGGCAATTCTACAACTTTTGGACTGTTTTGTATGACCGCCATTACTGTTCTTTTTAGCGGATATTCGCCAAATAACCCCAAAATCACCCCTCAATAACCCCAAAGGGTAATATATTTTAATATGTTTTCTCCGTAATAATTAGGATCAGTCAATAAAAATTAACGGGGGATTGTTATTGGTAGAAATGGATTTGAAATTGAAAATATTTTTTGGAGGTATTTATTCTCTTGTTGATAAACTGAAACAAATACGGTTAAAAAAAGTACTTGCGGTTGTCCCGTCAGAAATGAAAGAACAATTCGACCAAATGCAAATGAAAAATAATCTGCATAGCCTTAAAATATTAGGCGCTATTGGAATTATTTTTAATACATTGAATTTACTTTTATTAACTAACCGAGCAGATGAAATCAGCCAAATACTATGGAGTAAATTATTCTTCACAGACTTGTGCCACCTTTCCATAATGTTATTATTTTGCCTATTGACAGGTTATTTTTCAAAAAAAGAAAAACATCCTATGCTATGGTTTATATGCTATTTATTTATATTATTACATTTTTTCTTATCATTATATTTTCTTTTATCGGTATATACCGTTGTTGATGTTTTTCTAGTTCTGCAAGTTTTCTTTACTTCTGCTTTTTTGTATACATTTGTGCCTGATTTTAAGCCTAAAATATTTATAAGTTTTTTGGTGTTATGGTATTTTGCATTAATCGGTTTGTTCGCATACGAAAACCACTCATTTGGCGGACTTCAAATATTCGTCCTCAATATCTTTTTAATTGCCTTAATAATCAGAATACTTTATTATAATTACAAGGTTAAAACATTTATCAATATATTCAGAATTAGCGCATTAAATGAAAAATTAATAGCTCTATCAATGACGGACGAACTTACAAAGCTCAATAACCGACGCTCATTTTTAGAATATATGGATACGATATGGACGATAAGTCGGCGTTTAATTACGCCTGTAAACGTATTAATGATAGACGTTGATTACTTTAAAAAATATAATGATTCTATGGGTCATTTGGAAGGCGATAAGGCTCTTGTTGCCATTGCAAAATGCTTGAAAGATCAAATAAAAAGAGATTCTGATTTTGTAGCCAGATTTGGCGGCGAGGAGTTTGTTTGCCTTCTTCCATTTCTTGAAAAAGAAGACGCGCTAAATGTAGCAAAAAATTTAGTTCAAAAAATTGAAAACATGGAAATACCCCACCCAAAGAGCGAAATATCAAAATATATAACCGTAAGCATAGGCATGGCAAACATAATTCCTGATGATCATAATTCTCAAACACAATTACTTGATGATGCGGATAAGGCGTTATATAAGGCAAAAGAATATGGCAGAAATATGGTAACAACATGGTAAAGGAGAACGGCAACAGGAATGTTTACACTTTGTTGCATTACGGCGGCTTGGCTCCCTCTGAAACATTTTTCGTAATCTTTTTGAGATATGGATCGAAAGAGCTTTACAAAATATAATTATTGTAATTAAATATAAATTGAATAAATATTAAGAGGAATTTATGCACAATGAAATAATTGAAAAGAACCGTGAAGCATGGAACGAAGCGTTAGGTTATCATCAAAAAGCAAGGAATAATTCTCTTCAGGAAGGATTTAAGGATCCTAATTTTACCGCTTTTAACAGAGAATTTCTAATCGAAAAAGTAAAGGAAATAAATTTACAGGATAAAGTAATAGCGCAATTACCATGTATTAACGGGCATGAATTATTATCACTTGTAAAATTCGGCGCAAAAAAGGGAATTGGCTTTGATATTTCCGATGTTGCAATTTCAGAAGCAAAAGAATTAGCGTCAATATCAAAATTGAACGTGGAATTCTTTAGGACGAATATTTTAGATATAGATGATTCATTAAATAATTCTATTGATTTTATTTATATTTCAGAAGGTTCTTTACAATGGTTTTCTTCATTGGCTGATTATTTTAAAATAATTTCAAACTTACTAAAGCAAAATGGAGAATTATTGATATATGAAATACACCCATTTGCTTATTTCTTTGAACAAATAGATGATTATGGCAAAGAAATCACATTAGATGATTTTATTTCATATTTTGAAAAAGGCCCTTATTCCTATAAAAGCGGGTTGGATTATGTCGGACAAACAAATTATGAGGCCAAAGAATGTTGTTGGTATATGCATAAATTTTCCGACATATTAAATTCGATTTTTAGTAATGGTTTGGAAATAGAAGAAATTAAAGAGTATAACTTAAAAACGCCAAACAATGCGGACCCGCCAAAGAACATGAAAAAGTTCCCGTTAAATTATATGTTATATTGTAAAAAGAAATAATAGTATAGTAAAAAATGATTAAAAATGTTCATTATTAAATATTGAAATTTGTTAAACTCCTATTAAGGAGTAATAAAATGCTATACACACAGGGAAAAACAGATTGTAAGCCAAGCGATGTTGGCTATAATGAAAAACGGCTTGACGTGCTGAACAGCCACTTGCAGCGCGTCATTGATGACGGCGAGATACAATGCGCTACCTACTGCATATCCCGAAAAGGCAAGGTTTTCGCTCATGGCGGAGTGGGGAAAAAGTCATTCCGAAAGGACGATAATACTCCGGTTCAGCCTGATTCTACCAGATATGTAGCCTCTATTACCAAAGTATTCACGGCGGTAGCGATAATGAAACTGGTCGAAGACGGCTATACGCGGCTTGATGTTCCTGTAGGCGAAATTCTGCCGCAGTTCAATACGCCATCTTATAACAGCGTTACGCTGTTTCAACTTTTAACCCACACTTCCGGTTTGCATGCGGACGGCGGCTGTTTTGAAAACAAATACCAGAGCAATTACTGGAAATTGATAGAAGACGCATACAATCTTTGCAAGCCTGCCAAGAAAAAAGATTTTGACTGGCTAACAGCCGCTTTAAGCACAATTGGCAACGGCTTTAGAGTAAAACCCGATACCGAGTGGGCATATTGCAGTTTTGGTTTTACCGTTCTTGGAGCGGTTATCGAAAAAATAACCGGAATGTCAGCTCACAAATTTATTGAGGACAATATTTGCAAACCATTGGGCATGAAGGACACTTCTTTTGACATAACAGTGGAAATGGCAAAGCGGTATATCGTTTCAGATGAAGAGCTTGAAAAACATGTAAACAACACGATAAATGGAACTTATGAGCCTCAATGGATTGGGGAAAAGCTCAAAATTCCCGATACCGGAGGCGGTTTGAATTCGACAGTTTACGATTTAAGCCGTTTTGGAAACATGGCGCTTTTTGGCGGTACCTTAAACGGCGTGCGTATACTCGGCAGAAAAGCTATGGAAAAAATGACAAACATTGCCAGTGCTCTTCCGAATTACACTTGGAACGCAAAGGAAAAAGAGCGGTACTACGGCGTAGGTTTTGATATGCGAAACGGTCCCGCTTTTACATTCTCCCAAGGCACTTTCATGCATGAAGGTTCGGGAGCGTGTTCCCTGTACATTGATCCCAAAGAAGAACTTGTCGCGGCGTGGATTGTCCCATTCGCGAAAGAAGGCTGGTTCTCACGGGCGCTTTACAACGTGCAAAATATTATTTGGTCGGGATTGATATAGAATAAGGAACGTTAAGTGAACAAATTCAAGCAAAAACTCGATGTGTGCAAATCAATAGCGTTTGCCACCATTAAAGAGTATTTAGTTTATCGTTCTCACATGATGATATCGATCTTTGTAGGTCCTGTTTACTTTATCGTGCAGTACTTTACTTGGACTGCCGTTTACGGCGGCGAAGGAGTAATAAGAGGAATCGAGTATTTGCAGATGATCCGCTACTTTGGCATAATGACGCTGATTGGTTACATGACATGGGATTCCGCTGACTGGAATTTGTCAATGTTAATACGCACGGGCAAATTTTTAACATTCGCTCTCCGCCCGATTCATCACCCCTTTTTCGCCCTCTCTCAAAAAATAGGACACCGGGTGCTTGGCACTCTTTTAGAAGCGCTACCCTGCTCCGTAATATTTATTTTCCTTTTCAAAGTTGATATGATGCCGTCCAGCATACCATGGACTGCGCTTTCGATACTTATTGCTTATTTTATTTTCTTTTATGTAAGTTACATCATCGGCATAGCGTCGTTTTGGATTGTTGATTCACAGGGGTTACGCCATTTTTACAATATTCTTTCGGGAGTGTTTTCAGGCGCGTTTATTCCGCTTACTTTTTTCCCAAAACCGTTGCAAATTATTCAATTTTTTCTGCCATTTCAGTACACGTCTTATGTTCCTGCAATGGCGTTTATCGGGAAATATACGTTAGGTGACATTGAATTATCAATTCCTGCGATAGTGGGAATACAGGCTTTAGCGCTTTTATGCCTTTTCCTTGTATCCGAGTTTTTGTACAGTTTGGCAATGAAAAAGTTCACGGCGGTAGGAGCGTAGGTAATTAGCAATTAGCAATTAACAATGAGTAATGAGGAATTAGGAATGAAAAGATTTTTAAGTATTTATAAAACTTGTATAACAACGGCAATGTCTAGGGCGTTAAGCTACAGGCTTAATTTTGTGCTTTCAATGTTAATTTCGTTGTGTTATAACTTGTTATTTCCCTTAACAACAATACTTATTTACAATTCGGGCGCAAGTTTTCCCGGCTGGAGTTTTTACGAAGTGTTATTAATACAATCAATTTTTACTTTGTCGATGGGGCTTGCATGCGTCATATTCAATAATGTGTTATGGTCAACAATGCAATACATACGGGAAGGCAGTTTTGAAGTTGTCCTTTTGCGCCCAATGAACCCGCTTTTCTTTTTAATTGCGACCAATTTTGACACTGGAAGCATCGGATTGATAATCGGAGGAGGCGTAATGTTCGGCATAGCGATAGCGCATACGGGTTTTGTTTCTCTTGCCGCTATCGGTCAATTTTTACTGTTATTCGCAGGGGGATTTGCCGTAATGAGCGGGTTTCAAATGATTATGGCGGCGACATCATTCAAATGGGTGGGAAATTCACGCTTACCCGACATTTTAGACAGCATACTGGGATTTGGGAAATATCCGCTGTCGATTTTTCCACGGACGATAAAAACGCTTGCGTCATTTATTATCCCTGTAGGCATGATTGGGTTTTTTCCGGCAAGCGCGTTATTGGGACGGCTTGAGCCGTTTGCGTTAATCGCTGTTATTCCGTGCGTATTGTTCTTATGCTTCGGGATATGGCTGTATCAATGTATGATCAAAGAATACGAAGGAGTCGGCGGCTGATATGAGTATAATAAAAGTTACTAATCTTGTTAAAACTTATACCACTTTCAAGCGAGGAAGCGGCATGAAGGAAACTTTGCAAAGTTTCTTTAAGCGTGAAAAAGTAATTATTAATGCTGTTGACGATATTACGTTTACAGTTAAAGAAGGCGCTATCTGCGGAATGTTAGGTCCAAACGGGGCGGGCAAATCCACCACGATAAAAATGCTCTGCGGGGCGCTCTACCCTACTTCAGGGGAAATTGACGTTATGGGATACTCGCCAAGCAAGGAACGTAAAAAGTATGTGCGGGAAATCGGCGCCGTATTCGGACAACGTTCGCAGTTAATTTGGGACATTCCGCCGATTGACAGTTTTAACATGAACCGCGCCATTTACGGGATAACGCAGGCGGATTATAAATCCCGTCTTGATGAGTTAGCTGAAATGTTTGAAGTTATAGAAGTTATGCACAAACCGACAAGAGTGTTGTCTCTCGGCGAGCGCATGAAGTGTGAATTTATAATGGCAATGCTCCACAAGCCGAAAATTGTCTTTTTAGACGAGCCTACAATCGGGCTTGACGTTATAGCGAAGGCGAAAATACGAGAGTTTATTTTAAACATGAACAAGACAGGCACGACTTTTATCCTTACCACCCACGATTTGGAAGACGTAAAACAACTTGCCGACAAGATAATCGTTATAAATCACGGGAAAAAGGTCTTTGATGACTCTTTACAAAAATTGCAACTAAATCTTGGAGAGAAAAAAATTGTAGAGCTTACTCTGGAACAGCCGTTTGACATTGAGGCTGCGCTTCCCGAAAGCGTAAGAGTACTTGAACAAAAATCGCCGCTGGAAATAACTCTGGAAGTTGACGTTTCTAAAATTGCAATTGGCGACTTTATCAAATTTTTATCAAGTAAATTTGCACTTTCAGACATTGCGGTAAAAGAACTGCCAATGGAGGAGATAATTACGCAGATTTATAATGATATAAGTAAAATACAAGATAAATCCAATAATTCTTTAAAATTTTCCTAAAACGTTGTAATTTTAATAATATTTAAATATTTTAATAAAAAATTATATCAAAAAATTAAATTTTTCGGGTTTTTAACTATACATATATATAGCATAAAACAAAATTACAATTATATTGACAAAATGATAATAATTCTGTAAATTATATGTATATTAAGGCTTTAATTTAGGAGTTATAAAATGACTAACGACATTAATTCGCGTAAAAAAATCCTCTTAGTTGATGATGACGAGATACATCTTTCCATCACTGAACTATCATTAAAAGATGAATACGATGTATTTTTAATAAAATCAGGTGAAGAAGCGTTAGAATTTTTAAATAAAAGCCAAATAATTCCAGATTTAATAATGCTTGATATTTTAATGCCAGTGATGGACGGCTGGATAGTATTCGATAGAATTAGTGATATTGCGGCTTTAAAATTCACTCCAATAATGTTTTATACGTCATTAGAGGAGGAGAGCGCAAAAGAAAAGGCGTATGAGCTTGGAGCATTTGATTACATTAAAAAACCTTGTGAGCAAGCAATTTTACTAAACAGAATAAGCGATTCATTAAAGAAAGCCGAACTGAAAAAACAGAAGTACGGCATATAATAAGGCTTGTTAGTCATTAATTGTTTTTATCATATTTTTCTTCCCCAATAAATATGACTTTGCAATAAACATTTCAATAACTTTTTTCGCGTCATCATTGCTTTTATTAAAAACTTTCTCTGATAAAATAACCAATTCTTCTACAATCTCAGTAGAATCAATTTTTTCTTTTAATTTTTCAAAATCCATAATTACCCCATAATTTTATTGAATGGAATTATTTTACAAAATATAACAGTATTTGTCAATTATCGTTTCCGGTATTCTTCATAAACGTCAATCATTCTTCTGATAAAATTATCAACCGAATAAGTTCTTGATATTTCTTCGGATCGATGCCCCATTTTCGCTTTTTTATCCTTATCCGATAAAATATCAATGGCCTTCTCCCACATCATCTTATCATTTTCCACAGCCCAGCCGTTATCGCCGTTTACAACCATTCCTTCAATGCTTGGATCGGCGGCGGCGACAACTGGAAGCCCCGCAGCCATCGCCTCAATAAATGTAATAGGGTGAACTTCGCTGTGAGAGGCGCTCATAAAAATATCAGCAGCAGTGTAAACCTGGCGTATTTCATCAGGCCAGCGAAGATACCCGGTAAACACGACGGAATTCGCAAGACCCATTTCATAACACATTTCCTGCAATGATTTTTTATCGGGACCATCGCCTACAAGCATCAATTTAACTTTATTTCTGCGCGAATGAAGCTCCTTAAAATTTTCAATTAGCGTTACAACATTCTTTTCACTTCCCAACCGCCCTACAAAGACAATCAATTCATTATCATCTGAAACATTATGCGTCTTGCGAAAATTAATTGAATCCTTGTTAATGCTGTCTGAATGTTCATAAAAAAGCGAAAGATCAATTCCATTTGGAACTATATGTATAGGCATAGGCAGTTTTATTTCTTCAAGAAAATTTTTTATTTTTCTTGAAGGCGCTATTATGCATTTTTGACTGCGTAAAATTTGGCGAAAATAAGCGCCCAAATTTTTTCTAAAATAAAGCTCCAAAAGGAACGGCGTGTAATTTAAGTAATCCTTATAAAAAGTGTGCATGGTATGAATCGAAGGGATTTTAAGTTTTCGGCTTACAATACGGGATGCAAGATACAGGCTGAATTCAGTATGCGCGTGAATAATGTCAATGTTAAGGGAGCGGACTTGTTTTATCATCTGCTCCGCGATAAAAAAACCTATACGATGCTGCGGTTCATTTTTAAATTGAATTGACGAGCTTGTTCGATAAACATTTTTTTCTTCAGCCGCGTCAGGATTGTGGACTGTAAACACATAGACATTATGCCCTTGTTTTTCCAATTCCGTCTTAAGCGTCCTGACAACCGTAACTACCCCGTTAACTTGAGGAGTATAACAATCGCTAAAAAGAGCTATATTCACGCTATTATTATAAACTATATTAATATTTCAGGCAAGAATGAATTACAAAACGCTTTGTAAAAATTGCCTTGTACGGTCGTTTGAGGGATTGGTAAATAAATGCTCGGGAGTGCCGACTTCCAGTATGGAGCCTTCAAACATGAACACTACCCTATTGGCCACTTCACGCGCAAAGCCCATTTCGTGGGAAACAACAAGCATTGTCATGCCGCCTGCTGCAAGCTGTTTCATTACGGCAAGCACTTCGCCGACAAGCTCAGGATCAAGGGCGGATGTCGGTTCGTCAAAGAGCATAATACGCGGCTCCATGGCAAGAGCGCGGGCAATCGCGACTCGCTGCTGTTGGCCGCCTGAAAGCTGCGAAGGGTACGCGTTAATTTTATCGCTTAAACCAACCCGCTCAAGTATTTGCTCGGATTTTGCCCGCGCCTGAGAGAGAGGCAATTTGCGGACATTGTGAGGAGCTAGCATCACATTTTCCAAAGCGGTTCTGTGCGGGAAAAGATTAAAACGCTGAAAAACCATTCCCACTTCTAAAAGAATTTTATTCCGCTCGTCATTGTGCATTTTTACGCTGTTGACCCCGTTATGGCAGTCAAAAAGCAAATTGTCTTCGATAAATATTTGCCCTTCGTCAATAGTTTCAAGCCGGTTAAGGGTGCGAAGATACGTCGATTTACCAGCGCCGGAAGGTCCGATTATGCACACAACTTCGCTTTGTTCAACCGTTAGTGAAACATTTTTTAACACCTCAAGAGGCCCGCGCCCGTTGCTGCCATGAAAAGTTTTGCTTATTTCTACGGTTTTAATCATTGACATAATGGAAACTCACTCATATACCGAATATTTATTTTCCGCTTTGCGGAAAACATAAGAGAATACCGCCGTAATGATCAGATACAGGATCATGGCGGGAATGTATACAAGAGCCGATCTTGTTGAGCCTTCGATATTCCTTGTAGCCTTTGTAATGTCAACTAACGCAATCATGGAAACTAAAGACGCGTCTTTTAACATCATGATAAATTCATTGCCGACCGGGGGAATTAACCTGCGGATGGACTGGGGGATGATTACAAGGCGCATTGTTTGCGCGTAAGATAATCCCAGGGCGCGGGAAGCTTCAAATTGCCCTTTATCAATGCTTTGAATCGCCGCCCTGATTATTTCCGCGCAGTAAGCGCCGGCGTTGAGCGAGTAGGCGATAAATGCCGCAAGAAAGCGGCTGTTAATTGTCAGTGCCGGAAGAATCATAGGAAGAGCGTAATAAACAAAATAAAGCTGCATTAAAAGCGGCGTCCCCCTGAAAAAGAACACATATGCGCTGCAAATTTTGTTTATTACTATATTCTTTGACATTTTCCCCAATGCCAAAAAGAGGCTGAGAATTAACCCGGCGCTGACAGCCGATACCGTCAGCGCGATAGTTACTCTCGCGCCTCTTAGAAGCTGGGGCGTCCATGAAACAACAATAGTTCTAAAAGTTTCCATTAACCTTTATCGCCGTACCGGTGAAACAAGATCCATTCCATTAAAAATGTCTTTTGATATTTTCAGCATGGTTCCGTCATTAAAAAGTTCATCCAGAGCCTTGTCTATCGCCTGGGTTAAAGCGTCGTTTCCCTTCCTCATGCAAACGCCGAACTCTTCTTCTCCGCCCTGCCAGACAATTTCAAAGAAATCAGAACGCGCCACATATTCATAAGCGACCAGAAGATCGGTCATAATGGCATCCACGCGTCCAAGGCGCAGTTCGTCAAAACAGTACATTACTTTGTCATATTCATAAGGAGTAAACATCAACCCGTTTTCCGCAAGCTCCGTCATGTAACTGTCGGACGTTGTTTCTTCCTGATAAGATACGCCAAGCCCAGCAAGGTCATTAGGAGAGCGCACCTGATATTTTGAAACTTTCGGCATAACAATAGCAAGAGTATTTTGAATGTAAGGCTTGCTGAAATTATGCGCCGTCTGCCTCGCAGGAGTGATTGTTACCGAGGAGATAATACAGTCAAATTTCTTTGTATTAACTGCGGCAAAAATACCGTCCCATGCCGTATCCACAAACTGGACATCAAGCCCCATTTTTTGCGCAAGAGCCTTACTAAAGCTTACGTCAAAACCAATTGGAGTAACGCCGTCATCCGCCATATATTCCATTGGAGGATAACCAATCTCCATACCGACCATTAAAACGCCCTTTTTAATCGTCATACTGCCCGAATCTTTTTTACAGCCGACAAATAAAACCGCAACAATAGCCAAAACAGAAAAAACAACTGCAATCTTTCTCATTTATTTACCCCTTAAAATTGTTGAATTCCTTATAATTTATAGTAATTTGTTAATAATGTCAAGATAAATTTGACGGATGTTGCCATACAAAAATTTTAAGTTTATAATGAAAAAAGAGGTATTTCATGGACAGATCAACTTTATTTAAGCTGTCTTCAGGCTTATATGTCATCGGCACAAAGGACGATGAAAAAAAATCGCAAACAGGATTTGCGGGCTGCGTTGTAAACACTGTGGTTCAGGCGACATCCAAGCCTGTAACGCTGACGGTCTGCATCAATAAGGATAATTATACAAACGCCTGCATAAAAAAAGCAAACGAATTTTCCGTGTCGATTCTATCGGAAAAAATAAAGGAAAGCACGATAGGGCTTTTTGGCTTTTCAACCAGCAGGGAAAAAGATAAGTTTTCTGAAATTCCTTTTGGCCTAACGCCCTCCGGTATGCCGTACTTAAAAGAAGGCGCAACAGGATACATTCAATGTAAAGTGCTCAACTTTACAGATAATTATACCCACACGATTTTTATCGCGGAAGTTCAGGAAGCCGAAAATTTATCGAGTGACCCGTCTCTGACTTATGAGTATTATCATAAAGTGATAAAAGGGAAAGCGCCTAAAAACGCGCCTACTTACGTAGAAGAGAAAACCAATGCTGCGGATGCCGTTTCCTCTTACTCGTACAAGTGCAGCGTCTGCGGATACGAGTACAAAGGCACTAAGGAAGAGTTTGAAAAGCTTCCCGATGATTACAAGTGTCCTATGTGCGGGGTTGAGAAGAAGATGTTTGTCGCTGGGAAGTAAGGCTTCAATTGTAGTTAAACTGTTGAATTATTTTTTCACTTGTTATTTTACGTTCCTTTACAATGTCATCAGGACAAATATCGCCGAGCAATAACGGTGATAACGGAATATGTTTTTTAATATTATTTTTAACAATAATATTGTTATGATTTGCATAACAATAAACGCAGCCGTTAGAGCATGAATTATATTCGCCTATATCAATACTTTTTACGCAACCGCATTCAAGCCGTTGATTTTTGTCTTTTTCAATTTGTAAATTATTTCCTGTTATTTTAGAGATTAACCTGTCGTCTATACAGCGGGCATGAGTAATTCCGTATCCTGAAAGATCAATATTTTCCGCGCATGTATCAATTGAAAAATTATTATTTCTCGCGATTTCAGAAAAATTTTGGGCAATAATATTCTTTTCTTCTGGTGATATTTCAGTAATCTCTAACAATTTAATATTTTCCGCTATTTTTTTATAGAAATCAATAAAACTAATTGTTACTTTTTCCGTATACCCTTTAAGAACGCCCGCTAATTTTTCAAATTTATCAATATGATATGCGGCACTATATTTGTTATTAATTAAAATCGGATCATAACGCCAAATAACTTTTTGCGGGCCAATTATGTCAGATAATTTTTTAAAAGTTTCAATTATTTCAAGTTTAGGCGGTAATCTTGCTTCAATATCAGGTTCATATGGAGTAAGGGTAAATTGAAAATAAAACTTATAATCTTTTAATAAATTAAGATTATCAATCATTGGCTTTGGATTCTTACTCCAGAAAACAATACAATCAACAAATTCAGAATCAAGATTTATTGCGCTAATTTGGCGTATATTAAAAGGATTTCTTATATAAACAATTTTTTCCTTTATTCGGTTAAAAAACCATTCCGAGTAATATGAAGGAATATCAGTTCTTCTGCTCGCGCTTATTATCATGATTAGGTTATTTTATACTATACATACGTAAAGATGTTGACATTAGGAGTTTCACGCTGTTAATAGAAACGTAAATTTTGCCCCTTAGGGCGGGAAAACTGCAAGGGAAGCGATAAAAACAACCAGTTTTTAAAATATTATTTTTTTGAACTTGTATTTTTAAGAGCTCCTACTCTATCTTGTTCTTCTAATAGTTCATTTTCAAGTTCATTTATCTTAGCATCATATTTTTCTTCATCTTTTTTAACAACTTCCTCAACTCCATTTATTTCTTGTTCACGTTTAGCTTCTTCAGCTCTTTCCATCTCAATTAATCCATCCATCTCTTTTACTCTTTCTTTCTCTTTCATAATAATCCATCCTTTAAATTTATTTATAAATAGGGAAACTCCCTTAATAAACTTTATAAATAAATAGTATGAATTAAAACATTTTACATGTCAATAGATTTTAGAAACTATTTTACTATACCTAGTGAAATAGTATGTTTAGACGATTGCCGTGATTTTCTAACAATATCTTAAGAATCGCCATATCTTCATTGCCGGAAAGCGGTTGCCCGCTTGGTGTTAATCAAGAGGGGAACCTTCGCCTTTCGGGCTCGGTTGAGTATAACGGTAGCCTACGGCGATTATGGCATCAAGGTTGTAATGCTTTGTATGGTAATTTTTGCCATCGGAGGCAGTTACCGAGAAATCCTCGGTAACTGAAAATTCGTCCATTTCCCCTTCGGCAAATATATTTTTCAAGTGCAAAGAAATGTTATCTATGGAGCAGTCAAACAGGGCAGCCATAAGTTTTTGGCTGAGCCAGATTGTTCCGTCTTGTACGCGGACTTCTATCAAGCTTTCGTTGGATATGCCGCTTTCACCTGCTTGCTTGGTGAATATGAGAAACTCGGCGGTGCTGTTACGGATTTGCAGGGGGTTAGGTGGCATTGGCAATTCTTCTCATTAAGCAATTTCTCTAAATATAATAGCTGGTTAAACCACTGGTTCTTCTTTCCATTGTTTACCTAATAATAAACTGCCGTTTTCTTTTTTATTTCTTTTTATGCCATCTTCTCCCCATGTTCCCCATTGTTTAAAAAGGCTATATTTTGTTTAGAGCATTGATTTTGTATGTTTACTGCCCATTCAGGACTCATAGGTCGTGCGCTTACTCCGCTTTCTCCGCCAACTATTACCCAATGAATCCCTTTTAAATTTAATTTTCCAACATCACTAATCAAAGGTTCCATAGATATAAAACGAATAGCAGCCGGAATAACTCTTAATACATCTATTCTGTTTTTAGTTTGTTCATTTTCTACAGTAACTCCCAACCATACATTTTTCGGAACAGTCCTATTAAGAAAATATTTTTGAAGCGTATTTTCTCTCTTTGTTAATATTTGATAATTGTGTTGTGGAGTATTTTCTACCACTTCAAATATATTATCTAAAAATTCAAAAGGCATATTTTTATGAAACAAATCACTCATTGAATTAACAAAAAATTTAGTTGGTTTCTTAACATTCATAGGTTGAGTTAATCTTTCAGGTAATGTTTTAAATTTGAACCCATCTTCATAACAAGACACTCCCATTGCCTGTAATCTTCTTGCCATTACTTCCGCATAGCAATTTTTGCAGCCTTCCGTTACTTTTGAACAGCCAATCGAAGGGTTCCATGTAGCTTCAGTCCATTCAATTTTTGTGGTTTTCATAATACCTCGAACTTTGAAACAACAATTTTATTTTTATAATTAGCATAACTTATCCCATATCCTTTTGAGCTATTGATTTTTCGTAGTTTTTTCTTCTTGATTAAATTATCTAACACAATTGTTGAGTGTTTTGGTAAAAATTCATTTTTTAACGTTATTTCATATAATTCTACATTTGTTAGCATGCCTTTCTGTGTTATTTCTTGATAAATTATATTTTCAAGTGTAGAAATACTTTGCA
The DNA here is from genome assembly GCF_054786115.1 of Treponema sp. R80B11-R83G3. Lineage (NCBI taxonomy): Bacteria > Pseudomonadati > Spirochaetota > Spirochaetia > Treponematales > Treponemataceae > Treponema > Treponema sp. R80B11-R83G3. Next base: position 14,648 of record NZ_BDHF01000609.1, read on the forward strand.
AAGTATCAAATGTTTTTATTTCATCATCAAACATGGAAAATTGCATTGGATTTTCATTTTGCTTGAATCCTTTACCTTGTCCCGGGTCTAGTTTCCACTTTGTTTCAAGCATTTTTTCCAATCCATAAATATTTGAACTAACAAAAAATATAGCATAATAACTGCCTTTTCCTCTTTCGATATAATGTGAACATGTATAGTATGTATCATTTATAGAAAGCGATTTCTTTATTGATTGAATAAATGTAAATATTGAATCATTGTTTAAATCTATTGGACTATTAAAAAATGATATAATAAATTTACGAAGATTTTCATAATGTGGTTTTTCATCATAAAGGAAAGCTGTTTCCGTGAATTGATACATTTGCATAACAGGTAGAAACAATATTATTTCGGTACAATTGTTTCTTAATAGATTAATGATTTTTTCTTTATTTATGTCTGAATACCCATAAGGATCAATAAAAATTAAATTACGGTTATCTTTTGGGTATTTTAAAAGTCGATTCGCAACAATATCTAACATTTCATTTGCATCTTTATTATAATACTCAATATTAAAATTATCAATATCTTGAAAATTTATTTTATCTTTTACATTTTCCAATTTTTGAGCGTCATTGTCATTAACCAATAGAGAAATCGGTGTTGTGGATTTTCCGCCATTACTCATTTCTGTTCTGATCTTTCTAATAGTATCTATCGTTAATAATGGGCTCCCCATTTTCCCATTGTCATAAATACCAACTCCGCAATAAATATCAAGAAGCGTAAGGACTTGATAAAAAAACTAGAAGCTAACGGTTACCGGTTGGATGAACCGGCGATCATCCAATTTATGAAAAACCGGGAAGCCGTCTGATTCAAGTCCCGAATCACCGTGAAATTAACGAAAATACCGCAAAAGCCATCTTAAAAGTGGCTGGTATCGCATAGGAGAACATTATGGAATACGTCTATCCCGCAATTTTTCACCGGAATAAAGATGAAAGCTATACGATTACATATCCCGATTTGCCTGGCTGTATTAGCGAAGGAAAAACTCTTGGGAATGCCATGTATATGGCGCAATCCGCTTTAACTCAATGGATAGGTTATCTGGCAGACAAAAAACAAAAAATACCCAGTGCCTCACCTGCCCAAAAAATAAAGATTAAAAATGGCGACTTTGTTAATCTCATTTGCGCCGAGGTAAGAGACGCTAAAGCGGTCAAACGGACGGTTAGTATTTCAAAATGGATGGATGACAAGGTAATTCAGTCCGGTTTGAGCCTGTCCAGGGTATTGCAGGATGCGTTGGGGGAGAGGCTGGCGTAAGAGCACTGTTTATAAAGTTTTTTATTAAAAAAAGAATTACAAATTTGTAAGAATATTTGGTCGGTTTCTCATAAGAGACAGTTACTAAGAAATCATCGATAATTAAGATTTATCGGTTTCCAATAGATTGTCTTAAAAATACATGAAACTTGTTAAACAAAAATAATCTATTGCTTGGTTATTTATATGACGCTAAGTTTAAAGCTTTTATTAACCCATAATGAAATTCATATTTTTTACCGAATTCAACTTTTGGTGTTAAATTAGACATATTTCTTTCTCTATAACAATAACGAAATAAAGGTTCTCTCTCACCTTCATCAATATAACAGATAATATTAGTTTCATATAGGAATTGCAAAAACATTTCTTCCGTATCTATGAATTCAGGTAAATTATTATCGTTGATTTTTTTTAAAACATGATCTATGAAGTGTTTATATTTCTCAACATAAAAATCATAATTAAATCGAGAATTATTTTTAAATAAGGACAAAAAGTACATTAATAATTGATAATCTGTATCGGTATAATAAAAAGCAAGCTGATCTTTTATACCTCCCATTAAATATTCAGAGTAAGCATCTTTAAATTCATTGCTTTCAAAAATTTCAGGAAGAAATACTTCGGTCCCCGATCGTTTTTGCTGCTGAATTCTTTGCATATATTGTACAATAGTTACAATATCCCTTGGACGTGAATAAGAAATTCTTAAGAATTGAATAAATGGAGTATCAAATTCTCTCCTTTCATTAGTGGACGGCTTTGCCCAGTTAAAATAGTAATCCCATATTTCGCCGTGTTCTCTATGACAATCTTGCTTATAGGAAAGTAACTTTTCTCCTATTGTAAATAATTCTGAATTTCGATAGTCGTTATAAGTTGTTCGCCAATCAAGATACACAGAGTTATTCATTATCTTATTTGTTGAATTTTGAAGTCCAATAGATTGAAATATATCCGGACGAATTAATAAAATGACTTTAAATCTTCCTTTTGAACCGTTTGACACAGAAAAATCATCATTATTTAAAGCCCAGATAGCTTCTGCCAATCCCTTTACGCAAGATAAATATTCTTTATAATCAATTCCAGCAGGACGTATATCAATTCCGTCAATAAATAAAAATTGATTGTTTTTCATTTTTAGACTCATGATTGAATTTAGTAAATTTCTTTCAATGAACTGTAAATTTGTCTGAAATTTAGTTTCGGTAAATGTTAATTGTTTTGAATCATCCTCTTGATAATTTATCGCTTTAAATATTAAACTGGCTATCTCTTTGGAATTTTCTATAATTTGCATTGCCGTGGCTATTTCAGGTGAAAAAGCATTATTAAAATATTCATCTATAGCATCTTTAATTCTTTCTAATTTTTCACTCTTGGAAAACAAGTCTAAGATATTTTCTTTTTTTATACTCGAGGCTATTAAAACTAAGATTATCACACGCCATATAGAAACATAATCGGACAATAAAAGGTGTTTTTCTGCCTTAAGGTTTACAAATTTCTGGTATTGTGTTTCACGGATATATTTTATTATTGACCGTGTTTCTTTATACTCGTCATTTGATAAAAAAACGGCATAAGCGGTTTTACCTGTTCCCTTTTCACCAATAAGAAAAAAAGTATTCATTGTAAGCAATCTGTCTAAATAAATATTTTTGCAAAATACTGTTTTAAAAAATTCTTTTAAATCTTTTCTTTTGTAATCTTCAGCATCATTTGAACCGAGTTCTAACTCATCAATTTTAAGCATCTCTATATCTCCTAACAAACTTCATTATAATATTATCATTATAAAAACACAAGCTGTCTTTTTTACTAAATTACATTATGGAAGTTGCATATAAAAATATGAAGAAAATCTTAAAAAGTGAGTTGCTTAAATTCATCTACCATTCATCCCCTTCCCCTTCTTCCTCACCTCCACAAACAACTCCCCACATAGCTTTTGGTACAGTTCAAACAGATACGCCACCCGCTGGCTGTCATCGTCAAAAGAGCGGCCATAGGCTGATTCTACGGCTTTGTCAAGTTTTTTGTGGGCTTTTACCAACTTAGGCGGCATGGTTGCGGGATTATACAATTCCGCAAGGGTACTGTCTGGAAATAAGGAGCGAGTATCCAATATTGCTTGGGCAACTTCTATAATAGCACTTTTTTTCTTTTCACTTGGATTGGGCCAGGGAAAATTATTATACACGAGAGAAGCCGAATATTGATAACGCAATTCAAGTCTCCCGCAAACATAACGCATCCATGCCATGTGCATTACAGAAGTCAGTATGCCGAATTCGTACAGTCCGGCGTTTGGAATTATTAGGGCGCTGCCATTGGTAATGTTTTCCGGTTTCATAAAACCAATGGGGATATAGGGACGATTTTCCGATGATACTTTCGGGATAAGCAGATAATCTTTTTCCGGTTGCCGGATTTCACCAAACAGGGAAGGCGTAGCGGCCAGTTTATTGGTCGCTTCCCTCTTGCTTGTCTTTCTGAACATCCTTGTTTGTTCAATCCGATCTTTCAAGATTTTTGATTTGTTTATTATATTAGGAGAAATATCAACTAACCATAAACAGAAACGTTTTTTATTATTGATAAATTCTTCACCACCATAATAGGGACGTATCATTTCTTGCATATATGGCTCGTTTTTTATCAAAATGTCAGCTTCTTCTTCGCTTAAAATCAAATGCCCATCGTCAATCGGCATACTGCCGTAAGCCATTACCGGAACTTTACATATTGGCTCTGATCGTGAATCTATAAAAACGGTTGGGCCGTCAACCAGATAAGCGTTTATCTGATTGACGTTTGTTTCTGTAGGCAGCCCCGCAACATCAGTATAATGATATATTTTTTTTATATTACGTTCATTCAAACTAAAACCGATTATAACACAATGAACAGCGGCCTTACCCCGTGCTTCGTTGCTCCACTTAAACGTTTGATGGGCAAAATTGAGCTTTATACCATGTTTATTCATTAATTCAGGCCAAAGAACAGGAACCTGCTCGCCTTGACAAATACTGTTAGTTGAAACAAAGGCACATTCAATTTCAGTTCCCTGAATATATTGCGCGGCTTTCTTATACCAGCAAGTAACATAATCCAAAACCCTGCAACCTTTCAGATTGTGGTAAATAGTTTCGAGTTCATGTTTTTGTTGCGTTGACTGTTCTTTTTTACCTAAAAACGGAGGATTACCAAGAATATAAGACAATTCGTTTTTCGAAATAACGCTTTCCCAATCAAGAGTAAGCGCATTGGCGTGGTGAATCGAAGCGGCGGCAGTAAGCGGGATGCGGATAAAATAAGTCCCAAAACGCTCACGGACAAGCAGGTTCATCTGGTGGTCTACTAGCCATAAGGCGACCTGCGCTATTTGAGCGGGAAACTCCTCTATCTCTATGCCGTAAAACTGGTTTACGTTGACTTTGATTTCGCTATGCACGTCAAGGACTTGCTCTTTTCCAAGCAGTAATTCCAATACTTCCAGTTCCAAAAGACGTAATTCGCGGTAACAAATAACCAAAAAATTCCCGCATCCGCATGCCGGGTCAAGAAACTTTAGGGATGCTAATTTCTTATGAAACATAAGCAATTTCTCCCGATGTAATGGGGGGGTGATATTATAACTTTCTTAATATTGTTAAATTCTTCGTAAAATTTGTCAAGAAACAACGGACGGATAAGTTTGAGAATATTTTCCTCGCTGGTATAATGCGCCCCCAGATCATGCCGTTCTTCGTCATACATAACACTTTGAAACATTGCCCCGAAAATGGCGGGAGATATTTTGCTCCAGTCAAGGGTGCAACATTCAATTAGCGTGTCACGCATAGGGCGGTCAAAATCGGCAGTTTTTAGTTGTTCCTCGAACAAATGCCCGTTGACATAAGGAAATTGGTCTAATTGTATGTCTAATGTTTTTAATCGATCTTTTTTATCGGTATTCAGCGTTTCAAATATTTTTTGAATATGCAACGCAAAGTCGCTCCCGTCTTCGCTAGTGCGTTCAAGAATGTATTTGTTGAACAGATTAGGCGGCTCGAATATGCCTGTGTCGTCGGCGAACAGGCAGAACATAAGGCGGACAAGGTACAATTCAAGCTGATGCCCTGAATAGCCAATATCTTTGAGGCGGTTGTGGAGTTCACCCATTTTAACAGCGGCTTCGATGTTTACCGGGTCCCAACGTTTGAATGGGTCGATCTCTTTGTATCCCGCTAAATGACTAAACAGTTCTACATGAGCAGGTAACTCCTCAAGACAAAAACTGTGGCATGTCGCAACGCCGTCCGGCGCGTCTTCCAAATCATAATACTGAAAGTTGATAAAATCACAAGTCAGTATACCTTTAGGTATGTCTTTTTGCGGTAAGGCAAGAGCGTATGCTTTCGCTTGTTCATAAGCTTTATCCAAATCTTTGCCCGGAGTTTTCATCTCGATGATGATATGGCCTTTCCAAAAAAGATCGATATAACCACGCTCCCCACTACCGGCTTGATCAAATAAATAAGCTTGCTCGTCACCAAAACGGACTTCGTGTTCAAAAAGAGCGACTTTTTTCCTGTCCACACCAAATATTTTTAAGAATTCAGTCTCAAATGTCTGAGCTTCGGCTTTTTCCTTGACAGCGCGATTATCTTTCCATTCAAGAACAAAAGCTGCGGCTCTGGTTTTAATTTCATTCCATGACAAAGGCATAGTTTAATAATAACATATTTTCGATTATTTGGCTATTCTCCCCCATTACCCCAACAAACAAAATCCCAAAGCAATAAGCAATTGCGCAGCGATATAAGTGATCATCACGTAAACATAAAGCGGCTTCTTGCGGAAAGTTACAAGCGCCAACATTGTATCGGAAGCGAGGAAACAGAGGCTGCCGGCGAATATAAGAACGCCAAACCATGATCCGTGCGCAAGGAAAAGTTGTAACGCGGAAATAACCATTATCAGGATTATTGTCTCGTAAGCGATAACGGGTATTTTCATTTCGGGTGACGGTTTGACCGCTTTGAACGCAATGATCCCATAACAGACGGCGGCGGCAACGCTGATAATCAAAACAGGAACGTGAAGCGGCATAGCGTAAGTAAACATCGTTATAATATAAAAAATGTGTCCGATTAAAAAACTTGCAAGACCAAACCTGAAAAAAACCGGATTATTTATTTTTATCAGTAAAACGTCGCCAAGCCACGCGAAAACAAGGGCCAGAACAATTGTTGTAAGACTTTTATTCGGGCCGGAAATATACACGGCAAGAATAAATGGGACAAGGCAGCTTTTCAAAATAAATTGAAAAACACTTTCTTTAAAAAACAGAGTAATAATGTAAATAAGCGACACAACTCCAAGCACAATCAAGAAAAAAAATTTTGGTTCAGACAAAAAAATATTCGGTTCCATAAAAACACTCCTTTAAAAATAATTATTTTATATAAACACTAGCATTATATCACTAATAAATATTTTTGTTAAGCGGTTTTTAGGGTATCTTTGCCTTTATCGCCCTGCCTTTTTTTGTCAGAAATGAATCGTTCTGTAATGCAATACTAATAATCCCGTCCGAATAAGGCGTTATGGTATAAACATTCCAAATAAGTTCAACACTATCATGATTTATATTGATTGTGTCAGGCGGCCATATATTGTCTCTTAAAAATAGATCAACATTGTAATCTTCCTTAATCATTTCATTTAAAAAATCATCGGGAAGCGGAGTCGCAATATCATTTATGCCAAGAAGGCGCTCTTGCGCAATATCAATAATAAAATATTCAGTCCAAATATATGAATGGGCGGCGGAAGAAAAAACATAATATTTATTATACTCAATTATTATATATGAATCGTTATAGTGCAGAATATTATAACTTTCATTAAAATAAGATTGATTGTAATATTTATTCCCGTCTTCTCCGATTATTGGCAGAAAATCTTTATCATCTATTGTTTTAATAAATTTTTCTTCCGCGTAGGCAAAATACTCGTCAAAATTTTTTCCCTGATAAACAAGCCTTTCCACCAGTTTCGCTTTCTTTTTGGAATAACCGACGTTTTCAATGCGAATATCAAACTCGGCGGTGAATGTCCCGTGAAGGCTCCTCTCGCTTTGATAATGCTTGCTTACAATATCATCAGCATTTTTACATCCGTAAAAAATGACAAAAATGGCAAATAATATTATAAAACACCTTGATTTCATGCCCATATTTCCTCTTATTTTATCAATATAAAAAAGAAAAAAAGAAAAATCAAGAAATTTTATTAAAAACATTGTTGCTTTTTTATTTTCTGTTGGTTATAGTTATGTTAACGAACGGTCGGTAACTGAGGTTAAATTGACAAAGACGGAAATTGAGGATGCGGCGTTCCGCGTTTGGGGCCGTAACTTTTACAGGAAAACCAGTCTCTCGCAGCTTGCAAAAGAATTGGGCGTAAGCAAGCCGGCCCTGTACCGCCATTTCGTGAGCAAACAGGCGCTTACCGCCGCCATGACGGAGCGGTTCATAGATGATTTCGCGAATTTTGTCCGCCCGGATTTTGAAAGAGCTTTGCAAATAAATGACGCGGACGACGGCATTTTTATAATTATTCAAAGCATAACCGACTATTTTGCACGTAACGTTTACGCGCTCATTTTTTCCATAACAAATATTTATGAGCGCAATCTTGAAGTTGATTCCATAGCGGACAGGCTTAAATCCCGGGGCGTGGACATGGGCACGCTTGAATGCGTAATAGAAAAAAAATATAAATGCGATCAAAAAACAGTACGGCTTGTTTTTGCCGCCCTCACATTTTTAATGTCTTATTTTCATAAAACAAAAAATACAATAGAAAATCCGCCTACCGTTGAAGATATTAAAAATATAACTGAATTGATAAATATGACGATTAAAAACGGCTTTAATCTTCCTCCGCAAAAGTCATCGCCTGATTTTGAAGATTTGGAAAAGAAGATTGACAAAATGGCGCTTAACGCTGAGATTGAACCGTTTTTTAAGGCTGTAGCCGAAGCCGTAGCCGAAGTAGGCCCGTGGGACGTGTCAATGGAGATGGTCGCTAAAAAATTAGGGCTTTCCAAAAGCAGTTTGTACGGACATTTTAAAAATAAAAAGGATATGCTACGCCGTCTTTTCCTTACCGAGTTCAGGCGCATTATTGAATATGCGCATCAGGGAATTAGTTTGTCCGTGAAAGCGGAAGAACAGTTGTACTTAGGGATTTTTTCAATAGCGGTTTATCTTAGGGCAAGGCCGGAAATACTTATTGCGATGAATTGGTTTCGCACGCGAAAACTGGATCTTGGCAAGCCGGATAAAAACCTTGAAATTTTCAGGCTTTTTGAAGACGTTGATATTGAATCGATTCGCGGCGCGGCGGAAGATTACAAACAGCGCATATCCCACATGATTTGTTTTTTATTGATAAATATTTTAGTGCATCCGACTCCGATATTTTCCGCTAAGCGGGAAAAAATGATCAAAATTGATAATTTAAAAGTGCAAAATAATGATATTAGGATGTTATATAAATTTATAACTCAAGGGCTTGGGGGCTTTACAAAATGAGAAAAAAACATTACATTGCGATTAATCGCAATATCAGGCGGAGCGAATGTATGTGCCGCCTTGGAATACAAGGCAAACTTTTACTTTGTATTCCGTGGATTATTAAAGGCCGCGCTTTAAGCGGGCCAAAGGAAGGAGTCAATGTATGAACCTTAAAAAACGGTATGCAGGCGGATTAAAATATCCGTTCTGTCTTGTAATTATCCTGTTGTTATGTGCAAATTTACAGGCGCAGGAGGCGGGAGCTTCTCCCATGAAGTTATCTCCCGATGAGGCTGTTAATCTTGCCTTAAAAAACAACCTGAGCCTTGAATCTTCGCGTTCAAGTCTTGCGACTAAAAAACGCGCCTCGGAATTTTCATGGAATCAATTTATTCCCAATATAACAGTTGCGGGAATTTTATCCATGGATAATGAGAAAAGCGATCCAACTACCGTTACTTTCCCTATTCCGGCAGGAGCAGGAACACCACAAACCATAAACGGAATTTCCGGCAATGTTGTCCCTTTAGCCGGATTTTTTATAAGCAATCCTATTGATGTCTCACAATGGCATATCGCGGCTAACATTCAGGCGTCTCTTACAATCAGCGCGGCAATGTTTGAAAACATAAAGCGTCTTCGCATTGATTACGAGGGCGGACTTTTAAGTTATGAAAAAGCCAAATCGCAGTTGGAACGCGACGTTCGCAAGGCGTATCATAATATTCTTCTGTTACAGGAAAACATCGCCCTTATGCGCGGCAGTTACGCGAACGCAGAGCGTCAGGTGCAAATGGCGCAGGCGAATTACAACGCGGGTCTTGCTCCCGAACTGACATTGCTTCAGGCGCGGGTGGCGAGGGAAAATATGCGGCCTGTTATCGATCAGGTGGAAAACGGGATGAAACTTGCAATGGCGCAGTTTGCCATGTTTCTGGGCATGGATTACAACGCTAATTTTGAACTGATACCAATGCCGGAAAACACAAATTTTGTGCCGCTTGACGTTTCAGAAATGATTTCTAAAGCGTCAAAAGAAAAACCTGACATTCAGGAACTAAGGCATACAATACTGATGATGCAAAGCGCGCGCAGGGCGCAGGTTTATTCCCTCACCCCAAGTTTAACTTTAAGCTGGAACACCACTTCGGCGTTTATAAAAGATCCGTGGAAAGACGCGTGGTTCGACTCAAGCGACGACTGGCGAAAATCAGGTTCTTTTTCCTTGACTTTCGCGGTACGCCTGCACAGTTTAATTCCTTACAGCGGTGATTTTCAAGGCATAAAAAATCTTGACGATCAGATCAAAACCGCGACAATCGGCCTTGCGCAGATGATCAACGGGACGGAAATTGAAGTTTACAACACCGTGCTTTCTCTTGAAAAAACGCGGATAAACACGCAGGCGCAGGCGGAAACGGTCAGGCTTTCCGAGCAATCGTACCGACTGACGGAAGAGGCGTACAGGGCGGGCTTGCAGGATTATTTTCAGGTTCAAAACGCGGAACAATCCATGCGGCAGGCGCGGGTTCAACTGCTTGAACAGCAATTTAATTATCTTAACGGTCTTATCGATCTTGAATATTCAATTGGGGTTCCGTTTGGAACTCTTTCAGGAAGGAGCAAATAATGAAAACTAATATTTCACGTAACAAAAAATTATACGGAATCTGCGGAGTAATTCTGTTATTAATGCTGGCGTTAGCCTTTTCCGGCTGCAAAAAAGATAAAAAGGCGGCGGAAAGGGCAAGAGAAGTGCCGGTATTCGCCGTCAATACCACTCTCGCGGTTAAAGGGCAAATACAGGATTACCTGACATTTTCAGGCGACATTGTAGCAGGTTCTACAATAGACGTTTATCCCGAAGCGGCGGGAAAAGTGACGGAGGTTTTTGTCTCAGTCGGCGACAGGGTAAGCAGGGGCGGCAGAATCGCTTCCGTCGATCCTTCGCGTCCCGGAATGACATTCCGTCAAAATATAGCGACTTCTCCAATTAGCGGAACTGTCGTCATGATCCCAGCCCAGGTGGGAATGACCGTAAGTCAGGCGGTGCCGCTTGCGCGAATATCAGGCGGAGGAGCGCTTGAAATAAAGCTAAGCATAGCGGAACGATTTATTTCAAGAATAGCGATGAACCAGTCCTGCGAAATTACGCTTGACGCGTGGCCTGGCGACGTTTTCCGAGGGAGCATAAGCGAAGTATCACCCACCGTCGATTTGGCGTCGCGTACAATGGAAGCGCGGGTAAACATAAGGGACTCAAGTTCCAAATTAAAACCGGGAATGTTCGCAAAGGTACGGGTTGTTACGGAACGGAAAAACAATGTTCTAAAAATTCCGGCACAAGCCGTAATTAGCAGATTCGGAGAACAGTTTGTTTATGTAATAGCGAAAGACGAAGAAAACCCGGATATTAACATCGTAAAAAAAACAATAGTGACCCCAGGCATTTTAATTGACGATGTAATGGAAATTCAAAAAGGGCTTGAGCCTGATAATGAAATAGTTATCAAAGGGCAGACGCTGTTAGACGACGGTTCAAGGGTCAATATTATCGAGCGGATGACGCCGCTGGGAGAATAAATATGAGTATGGTTAAAACGGTCGTATCACGGCCAACGACATTTTTAATAATTTTTGCCCTGCTTATCGGGCTTGGTTTTTTCGCGATGGCCAATCTTCCAATTGATCTGTATCCGGAAATAAATCCCCCCATTTTAGCGGTGTTTACCACCTATACCGGCGCGGGGCCTGAAGAAGTCGAACGCTCCGTTACGCGCATACTGGAAGCTGCCCTATCCAGCGCGTCCGGGCTTGAAAAAATGACTACCATATCCAGCAAAGGTTCAAGCGTCGCAATTATGGAGTTTACATACGGGACGGACATGTCGGACGCTTCCAACTCTATCCGCGACCTGCTTGAGCGCGTCAGAAACTATATGCCGACGGACGCGGACACGCCGATGATCTTTAAATTTGATCCGTCCATGATCCCAATCATGGGGCTTATGGTCACCTCGGACAAACGCACTCCCGAAGAGTTACGTGAAATCGCCGAAGACACGATAGTCCCGCGCATTGAGCAGACGCAGGGAGTGGCGACAGCTTCCGTAAACGGCGGCAGAGAAAGAATTGTCCGCGTAGAAATTCCGCAAAGCCGCCTTGAAGCCTACGGGCTGACAGTAACGCAAATCCAGCAGATGCTCACCGTACAGAATATGCAGACGGCCGCCGGAACCATCACAGAAGGGGGGCTTTCATATATTCTTACGACAATGGGAGAATATAAATCGTTAGAAGAAATCAGAAACACCGTTATCTCCTACAAGGGCGGAGGCTATTCAGGCGGACAGGTAGAAATGCCAAAGCAAATATACCTGCGCGACCTTGCCAATGTGTTTGACGGTTACCGCGATGAGACAAGCCTTGTCTATGTAAACGGCAGGGCGGCGGTAATGCTTTCGGTACAGAAACAAAGCGGAAAAAACTCCGTTCAAACCGCGAAGAACCTTCGCGCAAGACTGGATAGAATGGTTAAAGAACTTCCGCCTGACATAAAAATAACTGAAATTTTTAACACTACGGATACGGTGGAGAATTCTCTTAATCAGGTAACGTCAAGCGCGTTTAGCGGGGCATTGCTCGCCGTATTGATACTTTTTATCTTCCTGCGCTCGATAAAACCGACATTAATCATCGGAATAAGCATACCCGTATCCGTTATAATCACTATGATGTTAATGTACTTTTTTCATCTTACCCTCAACCTGATGACAATGGCGGGCCTTGTTCTTGGAATAGGAATGTTAGTTGACAACTCAATCGTTATTCTGGAAAATATTTACCATTACAGGGAAAAAGGCGCAAAGTTAAAAACCGCCGCAGTAATCGGCTCTTCGGAAATGATTGTCGCAATCACAGCCTCTACAATTACCACTATCTGCGTTTTCGCCCCCCTTGTCATGTTTAAGGGGCTTTTGGAAATGGCTGGCGAACTTTTTGCAGGCCTCGCTTTTACAGTCGTCATATCGCTGGGTATTTCCCTTTTCACCGCAATTTTCCTTGTTCCCATACTGTCAAGCCATTACCTGCCGCTTGTTACGCGCAAACAAAAACCGCTAACGGGTTTTTTCTCTAAGATCGACTCAAAGTTCGAGCGTTTTTTTATATGGCTGGAAAATAAATACCGGGGCGCCGTAAAAAAAGTGCTTAACCACAAATTAGTTGTTATAATTTTCCTGCTCGTTTTATTCGCGATAAGCATGGTTTTAATTCCAAGTATCGGCTGGGAATTTATGCCCCAGCAGGAAGAGGACAATGTAAGCATATCGGCGACTCTGCCGATGGGAACTCCTTTGGCGGAAACAGAAGCGGTTTTACAACAACTCCAATTGATTGTAGAAAAAGAAGTCAAAAGTTACGAAAGAATAATTCTTCGCGCCGGCGGCAGTTCTATGATGGGTATGGGCGGAACCAACAGCAATACCGGTTCACTGCGTATCAATTTAAAAAAATTCTCTGAAAGAATAGAGACCGCCAATGAAATAAAAGATATAATGCGGCCTTATTTTAATCAGTTCCCCGGCGTATTTTTTTCGTTTAGCAGCGGCGGCATGGGCGGCGGAATGATGGGCAGCAGCAATGTGGTAGACATAACTTTACGGACGGACAATTTGGAAAAAGGCAAGGTAATCGGGGAAAAAATTTCCGCATTGCTAAAGGAAAGGCTTTCCGATTATGTTAAAGAACCGCAAGTCGATTTAAAGGACGGACTGCCGCAGTATGAAATTGTTCTTGACCGCGAAAAAATGTACGCGCTTGGGCTTAACACCTACACGGTAGGCAATGAAATTAAAGCTGCGGTTGACGGCATTACCGCGACCAGATACAAGTCGGGCGGCAAGGATTACGACGTAGTTTTAATTCTTGCGGAAGCGGATCGCAACGCGTTGCCTGCTCTTGATAAAATTTTTATCAACAGCCAGATGGCGGGCAGGGTTCCTCTTTCCAGTTTTGTTCATTACAAGCAGGGAACAGGCCCATTAACAATTAACCGTGAAAACCAAAGCCGCGTTATTCACGTAACGGCGGGCGGCAAGCCCGGAGTAAAAACAAATCTTATACAAGAGCTTGTAGAAGATATTGTCAGAAGTGAAATTCCTATTGAAGACGACGTAATTATAGAGTACGGCGGCGCAAACGCCGAAATGGTTAAATTATTCGGGCGATTTATATTGATCTGTATCGTAGCCGTTTTCCTGGTTTTCGGCGTTATGGCGAGCCTCTTTGAATCATTCAGGGATCCATTCATCATAATCCTGACAATTCCGCTTTCAATGATAGGAATTGTCGCTATTTACCTTATAACCAATACAATCTTTAACGTATTGACCGCAGTAGGGCTTCTCGTGTTGTTAGGTGTAATTGTAAATAACGGAATCGTACTGGTTGATTACACAAACCTTCTGCGCAAGAGGGGCTACTCGCTTAATGACGCGTGTATCGAAGCCGCCGGAAACAGGCTTCGCCCGATATTGATGACGACGCTTACTACAGTGCTTGGCCTTTTGCCGATGGCATTCTTCCCCGGCGAAGGCACGGAACTTGTCGCGCCAATCGGCAAAACCGTTCTTGGCGGCCTTTCATTCGGCACGTTAATGACATTATTCCTGATGCCCGTCGTTTACGCCATAATAAACAAACATTCAGACAGACGCGCCGCGCTAGCTCAGGAAAAACGCGAAAAAATCGCCGCAGGCGAAGGACGCGCAAAAACTAAAATATCCGCAGATGCAGATAAGGAGGAATTATGATTCGGGTAGAGATAGTAGCAAATCGTTCTGTAGAGGAAAATATTCTTGAAGCCCTTGCCAAAGAAGGGGTTGCTAAATATTACACAAAGATTCCCAACGTGTTGGGAACAGGCGCCTGCGGTCCCCGCATGGGGGACGCGGTTTGGCCGGAAGAAAATTTCGCGCTTATCGTCTGGTGCGAGGAAGAGGAAGCGCAGGGCATAAAGCGGGCGATTGTAAAGGTGAAGGAAAAATTTCCCGGTGAGGGGATTAAATTGTTCGGGGTTTAATGCCGCGAACTGATATGAACAAGGACAAATGTATACATTTAAACGCTCTTCTGTGCAGTCGGGCAGTCTGCACAGAAGAAATTCTTTGAGCATACATCGTATAGCGGCTACGTAATGACAGCAACTACCAAAATTTCCTTAACAACTCCACAATATATTGTCATTATCACAAATATATGGTATAATAATTTAGGAGTAAATATGAGTGTAAGAGCTACAGAAAGGCTTATTGGCGATGCGGTTATCGTGACCGCGCTTGCGAAAAGTCCCCAAATGGTAGTCAAGGCTATCAATGAAGAAACTAAAATAATAACAACATCTTGGTTTTCTGATACAAATGCGTATCAAGAGGGTACTTTCCCGGCAAGCGCGCTTGATCGGGTAGAAGCCAAAAAACCTGTTCAAGCAGGAAAAACATCAAAAGCAAAAAAATAACTCTTGGCGTTTTTCTTTTAAATTATTATTAAAACTTCTAAAACAAAAACGAATATAGATTCGGCGGTATGCGTATTGGATCTATAAAGTAATCTCAGCTTTGACAGTTTGTATATTGTGCCGTATACTACACCATGGAGGCGCTGTAGATGATATCTGATAATGAATTTATGTTTATAATTAACGGCGATGAATTATTGTTTAATGACTATTCGGTTTTTTTACAACACAAGGATTGGGCAGAAAGTTTGGGTATTGTCGAAGATGAATTTAATAATATGGTACGCGGGACATGCGCAAAAACAGACGGGAAATGGTACGCTAATTTTTATTATAACTATGACAGAGAAGACGGCCGGTGCGCCGCAGCCGCGCGCAAATTCGCGCCTGCAATTATGAAATATTGCAAAACCAACTCTTTGGAAATTTTGTCAGATGAGGAACCGTTCATTATCCGGAAAGAACACGAACATGACGGTTGTACTATTTATAAATAAGTTGTATATTAACTATTATGGCTGTCGAAAAAGTTATTTTCATGATTTATGATGACAAAATAATGTTTAGAAGAAACTACACCTCACATGAAGAATGGGCCAAAAGTTTGGGGATCAGCGCCGAAGATTTTGAATTTATTGTTCGCGGCGTCGCCATCAAAGACGAAGGACATTGGTCTGCGTTTTTCCATTATGAAGATGAACAAAATGACGGCAGAAGCGCGGCAGCCGCCAATAAATTTGCGTCGGAACTGATGGATTATTGTAATGCCGAAACAATGGAAATTTTCTCGGATGAAGATCCGTTCATTATACAAAAAAAAGATTTACTTCAAACCAATACAAAATAAGTTAGCGTGTTGTAACTGAGTCATTATAATGCAAGAATTTCACTCAAAGGAAGCTTGGGAGATTATTTAAGCTCAGAATCCATCCTATGCTGCAGATTCTGCTGAATATATTTTCTGATTTTTGCGCGGACGTCGGGAGATATTCTCTGCGTATTAAATATCAACACATAAATTTTATCGCCATCAGTACGGGAACCAAAAACTACCGCTTCCGCTTTAAGGAGCATGCTCTGCAGTCTGATTTGTATGTCTTTATAAAGAGTTTTAGCTTTTAAACCAGGGTCATTGTTAAAAACACATGATATGCCGACAACGCTGACATCTTTAATAGTACCTTTAATAAAATTTCCGTCATGCGGCAAATTTATAGTTGCGGTAGTTTCATGTTCGGTTGAAGCTCGAAGATATTTTCTTCTGCCTTTCACATTCAAACTATCAAGGGTTTCGCTGATTTTTTGGGCGGCCCTGTTCATGTCCAGTTTTAAATTAATAAAGCCGCATGTAACATTAAGCTTGTTAACAAATTTATTTTTATATTCTTCATCGGTATTGGAAGAAAAAACTCCTAATTTAACTGTCGGCACGGAGGTATGTATCACTTCAATCCATTTTTCCAATTCACTTTTGTACGCGTTATCGTCAAGATTAACATAAACAATAGAATCGTTATATTTCTTTAAAACGCGCGTCAGACGAGCGGAATCCTTTACGGCATATATTTCAAATTCCAACTGCGTCAGTTCATCCATTATTTGGTTTTGCATTTGTACGGACGGACAGAGGAAAAACACCTTTTTACCGACAATTTCCGTATTAATTACTTCAACTTTCTTTTCCGGCGCGGATTCGCCTTGAGCGCTTTCAGCCTTCTGTTCCGCTGTAGATTCAGATTGGGTACTTTCATCTTTACCGGCATCCGCTGGTTTTACTTCATCTTTCTTTTCCGGTACAGATTCAGACTGAACATTTTTTTCTTTACCGGCATCCGCGGATTTTACTTCATCTTTTTTTTCCGGTTTAGAGCCGGATTGAACCTTTTTATCGCTCATAAGATAAGAATAAAGTAAAGTAAAAAAATATACAAGCCGTCAGCGAATGCCCAAAAGTTCCATCTCAAAAATCAAAAAGCTGTTTGCCGGAATTACGCCGCCTACCGCCCTGTCTCCATAAGCGAGTTCGGGAGGAATAACTACAAGCCGCTTCTCGCCAACCTTCATATCAAGAACAGTCTCATCCCAACCGGGAATAACTTTGCCCGTCCCTGCGGCAAATTCCAAAGGCTGGCCCCTTAGAGTAGAATCGTCAAAAACAGTCCCGCTAAGCAGTTTGCCCGTATAATGGACTCTTACCGTTTTACCGCGTGTCGGTTTTTCGCCCGTCCCCTGTTTTTGAATAATGTAATAAATGCCAGATTTTGTTTGCTGGGCGTTGGGATAGTCTTTTTTTATTTTAGCGATATCGCTTTGACGTTGATTTTTCAATTTGCCCTCTTCCGCCGACTTAATCTGTTTGAGCAATCTGTCAAAATTTTCCTGATCTGCCTTAAACGCGATAGCGTCCGCCCCATTGCGTATTATGGTAATTTTCTGAATTTTATCGCCCTGCTTTGTCGTGTTTACGATATTTTGCCCCTGAACGACATAACCAAAAACCGTATGTTTTCCGTCCAAATGGGGAGTGGGAACAATAGTGATAAAAAACTGACTGCCGTTCGTTCCGGGACCCGCGTTTGCCATGCTTAAAACGCCGGGTCTGTCATGCTTTAAAGCCGGAACTATTTCATCGGGAAACTCATAACCCGGCCCTCCCCTGCCGTTACCCTGCGGACATCCGCCCTGTATCATAAAGTCCTGCGCGTCCCCGTTTGCTTTTGAAATAACGCGGTGAAAAGTCAGTCCGTCATAAAAACGCTTGCCTCTCAGGTTATCCATTTTACCTTCCGCCAAAGCGACAAAATTACAAACCGTAAGAGGGACGCGCTGGTATTCAAGTTTTACAATGATGTCACCTCGGTTGGTTGTAATTTGCGCAAAAAGCCCGTCGCCCAGATTCTGGGCGTTAATTGTTTCTGTACCGCTCAAAATTAATATAACTCCAATAATTAAAAATTTTATTTTCTTCATAATACTTATATAACGCATTTTTCATTAATATTCAATATATGCCATCATTCGCCTGTAACTGTCAAATTACGCACCCATTTTTCTTTGCGCAAAAGATGCCTCGCTATTAAAACCTTTAGAACGTCGGTGAGTTTAAGAATCGCGAACATCGGCACGGGGGCAAGATTTGTAAATAGCGAAAGAAGAACGGAACCCGGCGCGAAAAGTAATGTATTGACGGATATGTCCGTATACATTCCCATTGCGGTGTCTCCTCCGGCGCGTGAAACAGCAAATTGAACGTTCAAATAACACCATAACGGCAAATAAGCAAGAATGACAAAAACAAGCCCAAGGCAGTTTGCTCTCGCCTCTACGCTCAGGTTGTGAAACACAAGCGGAACCAACGCGGAAGTTATGAAAAATCCCGGCACCGCAAAAAACAGCCCAGCCGCCGCCCCGCCCCATTTAAGCCACTTGGCGCGATCCCGCGCTTCGTCAAGTTTACCGCCGCCAAGCGCCCCTCCGACAAAAACGTATGACACCGTCCACAATCCCCCTAACACTAGAAAGAAAATATTCGCTATAGTCCAACCGGCGGACATTCCGGCGACAACTTCCGCGCCGCCTCTCCTGTTGTACATTGCGATCATCAATGTTTCAGATACAATCCACGATATTTCAGAGGCGAATATCATGGCGGATTTGCCGAATATTTCGACTATAAATTTTTTCTTTATAATAAAAAGCCTTTTAAGATTCGCGAAAAAGGGCGCGTTGGAAACCGCAGCGTAAATAATAAAAGCAGTGACCTCGACAAATCGCGCTATGATTGTAGCGTAAGCCGCGCCTTTAACTTCTAAGCGCGGAGAGCCGAGATTACCGTAAATTAAAATCCAGTTTCCGACAGTATTAATCACGGTAGTAGACGCGGAAATAATCAGCGGTATTTTAGGCTTCGCTATTTCACGGAAACTTGTCGCGATAGCAATTGATATTGCCATTGGAATAAATGACCATGACACGATCCGCAGGTAATCGGAGCCGACTGTAACAATTTCCGCCTGCGCTGTATTGTTCGTTGTAAGAATGCCAAGCAAAAAATGTGGAATAACGCGGCAAACCGCAAAATAAAGGATAGCGACGCAAACGCCAAACAGCAATTTAAAACTGTAAGCGTTCTTCATTCCTTCGCGGTCATTCGCGCCGTTAAATTGCGCTATGTAAATGCCTCCAGCCTGGCATATCGTATTTACAATTACAAAGAAAACAAAAACAAGATGATTGGTAACATTGACGGAAGCCATGCTGACATCACCTAACCCGGCAACCATAAAGTTGTCGATTAGCGAGACCATGCTCATAATTAACTGTTGAAGCATAACGGGCAGGGCGATTGCCAACGCTTCTTTGTAAAACGACCAGGGGCCTAATCGTGATTTTAAAATGTTAAGCCCGAACATGGCTGTACTCCTTTAAGTAGTTTTATTCCAAAGACTTATCCCAAAAACCTCACACAAAGAACACAAAGGTACAAAGATCACAAAGAGGGGAAAGGGGTTGTTGTCCGTTATCTTATCGTAATGTCCGTTATCTTAATTCCAAACGGCAAAAAGAAAGACATTAAAATTTTTTATCTCTATTTGGTCTCCGACTTTATAATGTGTTCCCGAATAGTCCTGTCTGGTATTCCAACCGTCAAATTCATGTCCATTTTTTCTCAGGTTATTTTTATCAAGAACAATTGCATATTCTCCTGACGTGTACTCGTTTCTGTCAGTAGGCGGGTATCCTGATCCTTCCGATGGAGCAAAATTGGCGTAATAATTTACGTGATATTTTCCAGCCAGTTCCCCGCAGGCAAACAATAAAAAAACGACGATAAAAACAATTAATAGTTTTTTCATTTTTTTACCTCCAATATTTGAATTTATGACTTTTTTTAAAATTATGTCAAGTGGATTATATGTTAAAATTTCTCACTAAGAACACAAAGGAAGAGAAGATCACAAAGAAGAGGAAGAGGGGGTTTTTGTCCGAAATCTTATCGTAAAGTCCACGCTTAGATTTCGGACAATAAACCTTTATTCCCCCTTTGTGATCTTTGTCCCTTCGTGATCTGCGCACTGGCGGCAGCCTAAAGGCCGCCTTGCCTTAATTACAGACAGCGGCATTTATTGGTGCTACGCTATGCGGCATTATTGATCCACACGGCTACGCCGTGCATTTATTGAGCGTGTGAGAAATTTATGGTAAAATGTAATATGGAAAAAATACAAGTTATTTTGGGAGACATTACCCGGCAAGCGGTTGACGCTATCGTCAATGCCGCTAATGAATCATTGCTTGGCGGAGGGGGCGTGGACGGCGCAATCCATTCCGCGGCAGGCAGAGAATTAGAATTGGCTTGCCGAAAAATCCATGAGGAAAAAGGCGGATGTAAAACAGGCGACGCTGTTATTACAACCGGAGGTAATTTACCGGCGAAATTTGTTATTCATACTGTTGGCCCCGTTTGGCATGGCGGGAAACAACACGAGGCTGAATTGTTATCAAGCGCGTATTTGAGTTCTTTACGGTTGGCAGCCGAGAATGGGATTAAGACTGTCGCTTTCCCGAATATTAGCACGGGAATATTCGGTTTTCCAAAAGAGCAAGCTGCTAAAATTGCCGTTTCTGTTGTAGCGGATTTTCTTAACAATAATAAAACATCTGTTGAGAGTGTTATTTTTGTTTGCTTTGAGCGGGAGAATTTTGAGATTTATAAGAAGATTGTTTTGAATGGATGAGAATATTTAAAACCCAATTCAGAGGGGACTTTTATTGATTTTCTTATTTGATATTTGCGCCATTAGCTATTTTGGATAGTTTCAGCAAAGCGTTCATCAAGCGGCAATTTATCTTTGGATGTAAGATTTAATATTTTAGCTTTTTGTAATTTATCAAAAGGTGTACCAAATAACCATACATACGCAAATTTATCATCACGTTTATATATTATTGTTATTGCCCTTGTTCGATCACCCTTAATGTTAATATCAAGAATTATTTGACACCATCCGCTTGTGCAAGGATAACTTTTACAATTAGTTGTCCAGTCGGCATTTATAGATGTATTTCTTTTGGGATCTTTGGGGATCTTTGGGGTAGATTTTATAAGTACATAACCCATTTTTCTCTGCAAGAATAACTTGGTCTCTTACCGAGTTAAAATTATAATAAGTACTCTTCACAATGCTTCAACTCTTGATGCATAAATTTTTGATAAATGAGCAAAATAAAAGAACTTTTGAATCATATCTGAATAGTATTGTTCGGCAAGTAATTTATTATGTTCATTTATTCTTTTTTTACTATTAATTTCATTAAACCTATGCTCTTCTGCTTGGTAATATGAGACAAATGCAATATTCTCAGGTAAAAGCCTAGCTTTTCTTTCATCTCGAAGTACATTATAGGCTTTTTCTCTGCCAAAGTCTTGTATTGCCAAATCTATATAGTGATTTAATGAACTTGTAAGCTCATTAAGTGCCTCATTAATAGTCGTTCCTCTTGCCTCAACCTCTAAATCAACGCAAACAGCATGATATGGTAAATTTAAAAAATCATCTTCTTCGTGGATAATGATGTATTTAAGTTCTGGAAGAGCGACTGGTTCAAATCTATTCGGCCGAATTCTGATCTTGCCAAATAATTCAACTTTTCCACAAACAGTTTCGCAACACATAATAATTATCCTTCTCTTGGTTAATTTATAATTTTTAAATATCAATAATTTCAAGCTATTAATTATTATATACCAATTATGACATTATGTCCAGTATAAAAAATACAAAAACAGAAAATTATTAGCCTCATTTAGTCAGGGGTGCAACCTACAAGAATTTGTTGATATGCCGGTTGCCGGACATTCGGAAGAGTTCACACAAAGAGTACAAAGGAAGAGAAGATCACGAAGAAGAGGGGGAAGAAGGGATTTTTGTCCGAAGGCTAGGTGTGGGACAATGGTACGCAATTCTTAATACAGCTCAGATAATATTTTTTGTATTTTAGCGATTTTTTCTTTGTCTGTAATAAATTCTATTTCAACACTTGGGCCGGTATTGCTGCCATTTAGAAGCATAACAAATTGATCGTACTCTTTACCATCTTTCTCTTTATAATAATAACCAACCTCTGTTACATCTTCAAAATTAATCAAACTTTTGTCGAATTTGGCTTGAATATCACTTTTTTTTACAAAGTTATTTTTCTTCTTCATTTCTTTATAAAACAAATCGTTAATAATTTCAGTCATTTTACGAGAAATCGTAGTATTATTATATACTTGATCTAAATAATCATCGATAGTCTTTATATTGTTATTAATCGTTTCATTAAATTGTTTTTTATCATATTGTAAATAATTAAAATTTTCTTTTAGTTCTTCACCAAGTTTTTTTTCTATATCTTTACCAAATTCTTTTTTCAATTTACTAATCTTTGCAATTAATGTAATTAACCATCTCACTGCAACATCATCGCTTTTTTCTGAGTACAAAAGATCAAGGTATATCATTTTTACAGTGTTATCTTTCCAACTATCACCATTATAATCTTGATAATATGTAACCCTTTCATATAGTTCTGCTTTTTCCTTGCAGAAATCAATATATTGTGTTAATATTTCATCTTTTTCTTTTGGAACATACCACAAAGGCAGCAGTAATCCATTTATTATTTTTACTTTGTATCCTATACCAAGAAAACTTTTGATTACTTCATAATATGTATCAATTGGAAAATAATATTTCCTATTTTTACCATTATTGGAATAAGATTCTATAAGTTTATTGAAAAAGATATTATGAGCAATGTTATAAAAATTTCCCCCGTCATTTAGTTGAAATATGTTAAAAAGATTAGTGGAATTACAAAAAATATTTTTGTATTTATCTTCAATCTTTTCTATTGATACTTCGGCAGCTGATTCAATTGTTTGGCGTAGATAATGATTTTTTTGACGTTGATAATGATCAAAAACAGCGTTTATTATAACTACTGCTACAGCTTGCAAAATATAACCTATAATTTGTATTGGTTTTGGTAAAAAATATGATATGCCTCCAATTACGGCTACTATTATAGCAGTAATTACTCCCCATCTGTTTTCTGGAGCAAATATTTTTCCAAAAAAATTAGCGACATTTTTGATATTTCCTTTTTCCTTCTTTTTTTCTTTTCCCATTTTTATTTCTCCTTTTAAAAAATATTATGCAACCTCAAGACTCCCCCAAAAAAGCGCAATGCCGCTCCTCTGCGACACTGCGCTTCCCTCCCCCTAAATCTTCGTCCACGTACTGCTGTAGACGCTCACAGTCTGCTTCGTATACGTTCCTATGCCACCAGCAAGGTACTTATCCCGCAAGTCAGTGTTAAAAGCATTAGTGTTAAAATTTGCCGAAGTAATCGTCCCTTGAAACGTTACGCTCGTCAGTCCGCTGCAACCGGAGAACGCTTGATAGCCGATGCTCGTCACGCTGTCGGGTATCGTTACGCTCGTCAGTCCGCTGCAACCGCAGAACGCCTCATAGCCGATGCTCGTCACGCTGTCAGGTATCGTTACGTTCGTCAGTCCGCTGCAATAGAAGAACGCACCCTCGCCGATGCTCGTCACGCTGTCGGGTATAATGCTGGTTCTAATGCCCAGTATTAAGTTATTGTCGCTTATTCGTATTAGGCAGTTCCCTTCACTTCGGTATACCGTATTGCCACTTGCTACAGTGATACTCGTCAGGCCAGTGCAACCGGAGAACGCATAATTGCCGATGCTCGTCACGCTGTCGGGTATCGTTACGTTCGTCAGGCCGCTGCAATCTAAGAACGCCTGTAGACCGATGCTCGTCACGCCGTTCCCTATCGTTACGCTCGTCAGTCCGCTGCAACCGCAGAACGCCTTATCGCCGATGCTCGTCACGCTGTCAGGTATCGTTACGCTCGTCAGACCGCAACCGTAGAACGCCTCATAGCCGATGCTCGTCACACCGTTCCCTATCGTTACGCTCGTCAGACCGCTGCAATAGGAGAACGCATAACGGCCGATGCTCACCACGCTGTCCGGTATCGTTACGCTCGTCAGACCACTGCAATGGTAGAACGCAGTATTGTCGATGCTCACCACGCTGTCCGGTATAATGCTGGTTCTAATGCCCAGTATTAAGTTATTGCCGCTTATTCGTATTACGCAGTTTCCTTCACTTCGGTATACCGTATTGCCACTTGCTACAGTGATACTCGCCAGGCCGCTGCAATAGTAGAACGCATAACTGCCGATGCTCGTCACGCCGTTCCCTATCGTTACGCTCGTCAGACCGCTGCAATATTGGAACGCATAATAGCCGATGCTCGTCACGCCGTTCCCTATCGTTACGCTCGTCAGACCGCTGCAATATTGGAACGCATTACTGCCGATGCTCACCACGCTGTCCGGTATCGTTACGCTCGTCAGTCCGCTGCAACCGGAGAACGCGTAACTGCCGATGCTAGTCACGCTGTCCGGTATCGTTACGCTCGTCAGTCCGCTGCAACCGGAGAACGCAGAATCGCCTATGCTCGTCACGCTGTCGGGTATAATGCTGGTTCTAATGCCCAGTATTAACTTATTGTCGCTTATTTGTATTACGCAGTTTCCTTCGCTTCGGTATACCGTATTGCTGCTTGTTACAGTGATGCTCGTCAGGCCAGTGCAACCGGAGAACGCATAATTGCCGATACTAGTCACGCTGTCCGGTATTGTTATGCCTGTAAGTGTGGGAGTTTCTGTATCTGTATCTGTATAGAAAGCAGCATTTGGAATGTAGTTTATTGTACTTCCTGAAAGGTCAAGGTAGATGTATTTTGACGCTCTGTCAAGCGTTGTTTTTAATGTTGAAATATCATCCACGTTCAGCGCAACAATGTAGGGATTGTCGGCAGTATTGGCAGGTATGCTTTGTAAATATGTTTCCAAATCGGCAATGCTTGTAAAGGTTGGAGTAAGGATGCTCAAATTATCGCTATTACACGTCATATTGCCGTACTTTATTTTAATAGGCTGTCCATTGTGCTCGTAATATTTCAACATATCACCCTGCGCGGGATCGGTAGTTATGCTTTTAATCGGTAGATTTTCGGCAATCACTTCTACTCTCGTACCATCATCGTATGTCAGTGTTACTACAAGTCCCGCTAAATCAAGCGCGTCTACATACGTGTAGATTAGTTTATCAGGCTGTGTTTTAATCACGATACTGTTCACCAATTTTGAGTCCGTCGGCGGAAATATCGCGGTAATAACGCCGGAATCAGCGGCGTTACTTACCGATGTCGCCCCCACAACCGTAAAAAAGTTAGCGGCTACTCCTTTCAGGGTAAAGCCGTCTTTTGCTGTAAGCGTAATGATTGCCGTATATGAAGTTAAAGCGCCAAAAGTGGAAGGATTGTCGTTCCATGTTACGGTTCCTCTGTACTGCTCATTTTCGGTAATGGCTGTAATCGGAGTTAAGCCATAAGCCGGAACTATAACGCCTTTTATGGCAGCTATGTTAATAACAGTACGAGGCGGCGTAGGCACAGGAGACATTTTAGTCTCTTCACAAGCTATCAGCGCGAAAATCAACATTGCAGTAAATGCCGCAATACCTAACCTTTTAATCGTAATTTTCATAAAAACACCCCTTTTTTTCAAATTTAGAGATTTGACAGGCAGATACACTCGTATAGTAATCTCTGCATTAAAATAAAATTATACAATAATTACTATATTACGTCAAGTATTTACGGTAATTACCATATCAGTATATAGCATGGAGTGGATTTTTAGAAAAACATTGAGGGAAGAACTGGATTATCAAGGTTTGACAGTTAAGGAACTCGCCTTAAAATCCTCTGTAGCCAAAGGAGCGCTGGACAGTTATCTTGGCAAACAGGCTTCCATGCCCCCCGCTGATGTCGCCGCCAGAATCGCCTCGGCGCTTGGCGTAACTGTAGAATATCTTGTAAGCGGCGAAGACAGCGGCAGCAAAAAAAATCAGGTTTTTATATCCAACCCCAAAAAACGCTCAGTATTAAAAATATTCGACGAACTTCCGCCCGAAGATCAAAAACTAACGCTCGACTTTGTAAAAGTGTTAAAGAAAAATAGGGATGAGAAAGAAGATTAGGCTTTTTCCTGCTATTAGTATATATATTGTTCCATTGATTTTTTTGATTTATAATCTTATTATAAATATAAACGGAAGGGATGCCCAAATAGGAGGTTTTATGCCGCTAATATCGCAATTTTATGGGATATTGATTTATATTTATAAAGAATTGGGCAGCAAACACCATATACCGCATTTCCATGCCAAATATGCCGAATTTGAGGGAGTGTTTGACTTCAAGGCTAATCTCATTGATGGCGAATTGCCGCTTAAACAAAGAAAGCTTGTAGAAGCTTGGGCTATGCTCCATGAAGATGAATTAAATGCAGCTTGGATTGCATGGAGTGAAAGCGGAGAAATAATTAAGATCGAAGGGTTGAGGTAATATTTATGATACGTCCGAAGGCTATAGATGTAAAACCTTGTGCGGATTACTGTTTGCTTGTTACATTTAACAATAATGAAAAACGTTTGTTTGATGTTAAACCTTATCTTGATTTTAAACCTTTCAGCGAGTTGAAAAACATTACATTGTTCAATACCGCAAAACCTGCAGGATTAAGCATTGAATGGCTTCACGGACAAGATATTTGCCCGGACGAGCTTTATTATAATAGCGTGCCTGTACAGTAATTAAAAAATTATTCAGCAGATGTAACATTATGTCAAGATAACTATTTCCTATTTTTACAAAGCTGATTTTATCAATGCCCAAAAAAAGGATATTTCCCTCAATTTACAAAAACCATTTAAACCGTTACATTCAATATATGAGCGAATATATAATCAACGGCGGAGTCCCGCTGAATGGGACAATCAAGGTCAGCGGCAACAAGAACGCAGCCCTGCC
The DNA here is from genome assembly GCF_054786115.1 of Treponema sp. R80B11-R83G3. Lineage (NCBI taxonomy): Bacteria > Pseudomonadati > Spirochaetota > Spirochaetia > Treponematales > Treponemataceae > Treponema > Treponema sp. R80B11-R83G3. The sequence continues at coordinate 42,023 of NZ_BDHF01000609.1, forward strand.
CTGCATTGCGGCGGCGCTTTTAACCGATGAGCCTGTCACCCTGCGCAATATTCCAGACATCGAAGACGTGCGGGTAATGCTCGACGTGTTCACCGCTTTGGGAGGCGAAGTGCAAACGCCGCAGCCAAATGTTTTTACGCTTTCCCTGCGCGATATTAAACAGGCGGAAATACCGCAGGAAGACGCGAAAAAAATCAGAGCGTCGATACTTTTCGCTGGACCGCTCCTCGCGCGGACTGGAAAAGTTATTCTTCCGCCGCCTGGCGGCGACGTTATCGGAAGAAGAAGGCTTGACACGCACTTTTTGGCGCTTACGGAATTGGGAGCGAAGGTAAAGGTGGGCGATAATTTTACTTTTACCGCGAAACACTTAACAGGCGCGGATATTTTTCTTGACGAAGCGTCTGTTACCGCTACGGAAAACGCTATTATGGCGGCAGTTCTAGCAAAGGGAAAAACAATTTTGACTAACGCCGCAAGCGAACCTCACGTGCAGGACCTATGCAGAATGTTAGTTGAAATGGGCGCTCAAATCGAGGGAATCGGCTCCAACATACTTACAATTACCGGAGTGGATAAACTTTCAGGCTGTGATTTTGAAATTGGCTCCGACTTTATGGAAGTCGGCTCCTTTATCGGTCTTGCCGCCGTAACGGGAGGCGACCTGCATATAGAGGGAGCGCGTCCCCAGGAAATGCGCCCCGCAAAAATAGCGTTCGGAAAATTGGGCATCGTATGGGCGCATGAGGAAAATATCATCCATGTGCCAAAAAACCAAAGCATGGAAGTAAACCACGACTTCGGCGGCATGATTCCAAAAATAGACGACGCCCCCTGGCCGGGATTCCCCCCCGATCTTATCAGCATAATAATCGTTGTCGCCACCCAGATAAAAGGCACGGTGCTGGTTCACGAAAAAATGTACGAGTCGCGTATGTTCTTCGTAGACAAACTTATCGGCATGGGCGCGAGAATCGTGTTATGCGATCCGCACCGCGCCGTCATTTCGGGGCCGACAAAACTTCATGGCTCAGAGCTTATAAGCCCCGACGTGCGCGCCGGAATGTCCATGCTGATTGCCGCCATGTGCGCCGAAGGAAAAAGCGTTATACGCAATGTCTACCAAATTGAACGCGGCTATGAGCATTTGGCGGAAAGGCTTTCCGCCCTCGGCGCGGACATTACAAGGACTGAGTAAAGACTTAATATTGAAGGATAGCATATAGCCTTCGGACAAGAACCCCTCTTCCCTCTTTGTCCTTTTGTATTCTGTGTGAGAAGTTTTTTCGGTATCCACTTGTAAAAAACAATAAAAAACTTCATTATGTATATATAACGTGAACATTTTTACGAAGTTACGAGATAATCTATTTCCCCGCCGAAAAGATAAGGTAACCTTATCTTTTAAGGAAACATTTTCGTTAATAAAGATTTACGCGCTTGGCAAGATAAAGCCGCAGTTTAAAGCGGTGTTAATGGTAAGCGTCTTTCTGGCGGCTGTTCAATATTTTGTGCTGGAAACGCCTCTTAAAAACGCGTTTTCTGTAGTTATCTGCGTAGCTGCTGCGATTTTGGGGCTGTCATTTTTCCTTGAGGGGCTTTTTTTAGGGATCATGCCGCTTGGAGAACAATGCGGAATGAGGTTGCCGTCAAAGATAGGAGTTGCGGGGGTTACCGTTTTCTCAATCATTGTGGGAATTACAGCGACGCTGGCGGAACCTGCCGTCGCCGTGTTGCAAAAACAGGGCAGCGTTATCCCCGCATGGAACGCGCCGCTTTTGTACCTTCTTTTAAACCGAGGCACGTCGTGGCTGGTTGCCGCCATCGCTATCGGGGTGGGGCTTTCCGTAGTACTGGGCGTTTACCGCTTCATGTTCGGTTGGGCTTTTAAGCCGCCTGTATTTATTATTATTCCGTCTATCCTTGTTGTTAGCTGCATATTCGATGAAAATCCGATTCTGCGCCCGCTTGTAAATCTTGCTTGGGATACCGGAGGCGCGGCGACTGGCGCGGTTACAGTGCCGATTATCCTAGCTCTTGGTTTGGGCGTGGTTAAAATTGGCGGCAAAAATTCCAACGCTTCAGGGCTTGGCCTTGTAACGCTCGCGTCCGCCCTGCCTGTGGCAAGCGTCCTTTTTCTGGCCGCCATGCTCGGTCCCAAGGTTCCGGCTCCAAGTGACGCGTCGTCTTTCTTTTCCTCTGAACCGGAACAGCGGGCAAAGGCGGTCTATGTGGCGGGCAGCGATAGTGAGCTATATAACATTGCGTTAGAGGCGGTTTACGCAGGAGATCTCTCAGCCGAAGAATTTGACATTTGTTTTTCCGGACAACAGTTAGGTGAAGACAGGGAAGATGAAGCGATTTCGTTGTTCGCTCCAAAAGCGTTTTTTGGATACGCCAAATCAGCCATTCTTTCGGTGCTGCCCCTTGCGTTAGTCCTGATCATCGCCATTGGTTTAATCGCACGCGACAGAATTTTTAACGCCGATATTGTCGTGCTTGGAATATTATTCGCCACTTTGGGAATGTTCGCGCTTAATCTGGGTATGACGGGCGGCATTACGGTTCTAAGTTCTCAGGCGGGAAATTCCCTTAAACAGACTTACACGGAAACGCTCTATGAAAACAAAACCGTAACGGTACGCGGCGTCGATACCAATTCGCTCATTACAGTACCGGGGGAAAACGGAGCGGAAACCTATATCTGGGTGCAGGGGAGAAACGGGCCAACCCTTGAAAAATTTGTTCCCCAACGGCTTTCAGGCGACAGTTATACCCACATTCCTATTAAAGACGCGATGTCTTCAAGATTTGGTATTATTGGCGCGTATTTTGTAATACTTGTCATAGTTTTCTTTCTGGGATTTTTTGCGATTTTTGCGGAACCAGGGCTTGCGGTCACTGCCGTTACCGTAGAAGAGATGACAACCGGCACATTTAGGCGTTCAAAATTGATAAAAATCGCGGCTATAGGCGTAGGCGGCGGCATGGTGATTGGTTTCGCGCGGGTACTGTTCAGTAATATGTTGCCTGTAGGAGGCATCCATCTTTCGTGGATTCTGGCTCCTTGCTATGCTTTTGCCCTAATCCTGACAATATTCGCGCCAGAAGATTTTTCTTCGATAGCGTGGGATGTAGCCGGCATTGCCACCGGCCCCATCTCAGTTCCCATCATTATAACTACGGGCCTTGGACTCGGACGCGATTCATTGCGCGCGGACGGCGCTTTCGGCATTGTGGCTACGGCGAGCGTTTTCCCGATTATTGTAATTCTTATATCGGGTATTATTGATAAGGCAAGATCGAAACGCATATTAAATAATATGTAGGGAGAATTATGGAAACTTTTATTTCCTGTATCATTTGTATTGCCGACATGAATATAGTCCCCGCTCTGGATCAGGTGCTTACTGAGCTTGCTCTTCCCGAAGTTTTTATCCAGCGCGCCAAACAAACATTTCTTCAGGACAAACGCGATTTACTTGGATTGCGCTCCGTTACTAAACTTGATGAAAGCCGCGCGTTGATTTACAGAATTTACGTTCCAGCGATGTACGAAGAAAGCGTTATGCGCCGTATTATTGAGGCGACTGATCTTGGCATGGGCGGACGCGGCAGTATTTTTTCCCAGCATATCGACCTTCTAAGGGGTACGCCTTTTTCTTTTGACATGGAAAAACTTAATAAGCTCTGTAAAAAAACGGACGAGCTTTCTCATGAGGAACACGCCCTTATCACTTGTACGGTTTCAAGGGGGTCAGGAGACGCGTTGGCTCAGGTGATATTGGAACTTGGTATAGGAGTGCCAGTTGTTTTTTTCGGTACAGGCGCGGGATTGAGGGACAGATTAGGGCTTATGAGGATAACCATTCCGGTAGAAAAAGAAATCATCTGGTTTCTTGTTTCCCGTTCCGATGCGGAACTGGTGGAAAAAAGCATAATTCCACGCGCCAGTCTTGACGTTCCCGGCAATGGTTTTTTGTACCGGTGCTTTGTTCACGCGCCAGTTGTAAACTTAAGGATTAGGCACAGAGAGCGCCTTCATGCCGCGACTATGGAACAGGTTATTGCCGCGCTTGACGAGGTTCGCGGTTCAAACGATTGGCGCCGTTTTGGAGCGCGTAAACACGAGTACAAGAGCGGTGAAAAAAAATCCGTTAGCACAAAAGGGCTTTTTTTTATCGGCAATGAGGAAGAAATTGAATTATTCCGTAAAGAGGCAATAGAAAACGGCGCTCGCGGCGCGACATTTAATCCTGTTGAGATGCGTTCATTCATGGCTGCGCATGAAAAAGCCATGAAATCAAACTCCCGCCACCTCTGCGACATTATCGCCACTCCGGAAACTGAAGAAAAAATCCGCGCTTCCGCCGTTAAAAGCGGCCTTTTTAACAAAGGTAAAACCTGCGTACTTAAAACTTTCAATGTGGAAATGCCGACTATTATCAATAAAAAATAGGCGTTTAATTTATTTTTAGCGCTTCGGTGAAACGTTCCTGTCTGCTGGGGCTGGTATCCGCGACAGTGAATCTGCCAAGCGCTTTTTCAGCATAATAAATGCGTTGTCCGGGGGCAGGGTGAGTTTTGCTAAGGCCTAAACCAATTCTATGTACGGCTTTCAATTCATTGAGCATATCAATAAGACCCGACGGCTGATAACCGGCGGCGGCCATGAAGCACATCGCCGCAATGTCGGCTTCATATTCCTGTTCTCTTGAATAGCCGCTGTTTACCATTGTCTGCATTATTTCACCGACAGATTCATCTAACGCTTCGGCAAATTCATTGGCATCCATGCCCGTTAGCGCCCCAACTCCGGCGGTAGCGGTTATTAAAAACGCCTGAGTAACACGGCTTGTTTTAATTGCTTTAAGGCTGTGCTTCAATTGATTGTGTGCGACTTCATGTGCGACGACTGCGGCAAGAGCATCTTCTGTTTGGGCGATTTTAATGAGGCCGCGCGTTAAAAAGATATGTCCGCCTGAAGTGGTAAAAGCGTTAATGTCATTGCTGTCAAGTATGGCGACATGGTAGCCGTTGAAAATATTAGGCTCAGGGGAATTTATAACGATAGCGCCGCAAATATAGTTAAGATACGCGGTAAGTGCTGGACTTTTATCCCAAATTTTGTAATTGGAGAGAATATTGGCGGCTACCGCGCGTCCGATAAAATACTCCTGTTCGGGAGTCGCGTTTTCCGCCGCAGAGCCAAAAGCTCTCGCAGAAAGGCTGATCATGTCTGCCGTACCATGATCGATAATATCAGCGTTTGCCGCCGCCTGCGCGAGTGAGTCTATATGCTTGCATGTAGCGGTTATGAAAAAAATCATAACCACTAAAGCAAGCATAATTTTTTTATTCATGACTATTTTCCGGCTGACAGATGGCCTTCTTGAATAAAGCGCATAAGAACGGTTTCATCCGCAGTTATCGCCTCTATTTTGTCCACATCGGCAAAGTCAACCTCTCCCTGCGTACTGTAGGAGTTTTCAATATCCTGATTAAAACCTTTTCCCGCAAGTGCGACTTCTTTTGCCGACGTTGTTGACGCGCTTCCGACAACAATTTTCTTTGCGGAAAAATTTGCCGATGGCGCCCAACCGATTAATGAGGGATCCGTGGCGCTCTTAACTTCCACAGATTTTTCATTTACCTGCGTCACTGTAACCTTGTCACCGTAACTTAAGGTTGCCACTTTTTTCCCGGCCAATGATTTCAAGTCTAAGGTTTTGACCGCCACATACAATGTTCCGTTGGGGCCAACTTGAGCTGCCGCGAAACCCGCGATAAAGAACGCTAAACAAACTACGATTAAAATCTTTTTCATTTTAATACCTCCGTATATAATATTAAAATTTTCTTATTGGACGTATCCTAATAGTAAAATCTTTAGGAACTGCATCAACTTTTTCAACTTCGCCGTTTAATTTACTTTCAAAACTTTTATGAAAAATAACCGGCGTCCATGTTTTCGGATCCCATGAATTTGGCGCGCTTGGATCGTAATGCGATGTTTTATTTGCCGACAAATAATAATAGTCAGGTGAAAATCTGGTTAATCCGTATGAAAAACACTCAAGTAATTTTTTCATATCGGCTTCATCCGGTATTTCCCAGTTGTAAGCGTACCAATCATCGGATTGCTCTATGCATAATTTCACCGCTTTTTCTAAACTGTCAAGCCCTGTATCCTTTAATTCGCCAATATCAAACGGAGAACATTCTTTATAACGCCATCCGCCTTTATAGTTACCCTTGTCATAGTACACATATCCGCCGCCGGGTCCGATAACGTTGGCGATTTCCAGCGCACAGGCGCTTAACAGTAAAATTACAGGAAAAATAATTAAAGCTGCTTTTCTCATTTGTTATTCCTCCTAATAAATACGGTAATTAATACCCAATAACAGGCGGTGATTAACGCCTATTAAATTTTTCATGTCCATTGTAGAACGCCCGGCGTACCCAGCTTTGAACAATACATGGCCGCTTCCTATATAAAAACCGCTCGCCACATCAAGAGTAGGAGTTTGTACCGTAGCGACGCTGCGTTCCGTGGAATTCCTGACAAAATCGTATTCCGCGTTCATAATTCCCAATCCAAAACCCAAATACCATCCTCCGCCTTCACGGGGTTTGCCGTAAGAATCAAACGTCCTTTTACCATAGGGTAAAAATAAATTAATGCGGGCATAAAAATAATTAGATGAGTATTCAACTCCGCCAATATCCACATTCTCGCCCGCCATTCCGTTAACAGACCCAAATTCGTAGCCTAAATCAATAAAAGAATACGGTAACGGCGCAATGGTTGCGTTAACATTAAAAATCAACAGAGGGGTAGCGAAAGACGAGCCTAAATTAAGCCCGATACTCCAAAACTTTTTTCCCTCCATGGAAAAGAATTCTTCGCGTTCTGAGCCTGAAGCCGGAACGGAAACCATGAGGATCATTACCGTTATTAATAATACGGTCACTTTTTTCTTCAAAACAAAAACCCCCTAAATAAAATTACTGAAACGGAATACCGTTACAGATCATTAGCATTTTTAAATTCGTAACTAACAACGCCATTCTTAACCTTGACAAGCATATAGGCCTGCGTACTCTTATAATCTTCTATGCTGATATATTTAACGTCTCCAAATTCCTTTTCCACCCGCTCGTGCGAATGTCCTGTTAACAACATTTTACATTTATCGTTATTATTGCGCAATAAGGCCATGATTCGCGCCCTTTCAGCCGGGTCGTATATCTGCTGAATCTTTATTTTGTCCTGAACAAAGAAATCAGAATGTGTTAAAACAAAAACCGTTCCCTCTACGGTTTTTAGTTCTCTTTCAAGCCAGTCAATCTGACTTTTTCCGATATACGCGTTGGCTGAATCCAAAACAAAAAGGGTAACACTTCCTCCGTCAACCCGGTAGCGGGTCGAGCCGATCTTTTTTTTCCACACCGGCCAGTTGCAAACACCCTCGTGAGCATAAATATCGTGGTTGCCGATTACAGGGTAACAGGGAACGCTCAAGGTACTGTAAAAATTCATTACCTTTTCAATATCCTCTTCCGCGCCGTACTGGCTAATATCTCCAAGGTTAGTTATAAATTTGACATCAGGAGTTATCGCTTTTTCGATTTTCTTCAAATCTTCAATATCGCCGTTTTCGACATGACTATCTGCCATTACAATGAATGAAAATTCATCAGGACAAGTAATATTTCTTTTTTCGGCAGTCAGGTAATTGAATGTGCTCTTTTCCAATAAACGTTCATCAAGATTGTTAGATATAATAAGGCCAGGCAGATCAATGTTACATTCAATTAAAAGGCCTACGATGACAAGAGAAAGAATCAAAAATATTTTTGATGTTGATTTTACCATGTTAATTTAGCCCCTCCTTTCCAGACAACTCCGTGGGGAGTAGCTGTAAGCCCGTCTACGCCGCTTTGCCTGAATTCCAATTCATTGCTAATTGAAAAAGTGTTGTCTAACTTGATAGTAACTTTTGCCGCGAGCGCAAATGCGATAAAACTGTCTATCTGAAAATCATTGTAATTCGCAAGGCTCATTCCCACGCAGAGTTTATCGTTATTTATAAAATTGACATATAATCCCATAGGCATCATATATTCAAGCTGGGGGCCTTCGTCAAAGAAAGAAGTAAACCGCCACCCAAAGCCGACGCTTATTCCATAATACTTTGCGTCCCATGAAATAATCGGCACTATAGCATGGGAATGTGTTTCATAATCAGGTAATCCGTTGTAAACCCATGCCAATTTTACATCAAGCGGCAAATCAGCCAGAATACGGTACGTCGCGTTGGTAAACAATTTTATAATGGTTACGTCTTCAGGCAAATAGTTAATATAAATTCCTTCCTTAACCGCAACCCGTTCATTAAATTCGATTTTACCTGTCGCTGAAAAGCCGCCAACAAAATTAAAAGTCCTGTTAAAATCTGAAATTAGGAAATATTCGGTTTCCATATTTGTAATTTCAATTCCATGATCTTTTGAAGTTTCAGTATTCTGCGTATTTGGTTTTTCAATATTTTTTTCATTTGTAACTTCAGCATCCTGGGCATGAATGTTCCCAATGCAGATGAGGAATATAAAAATCATTATAATTTTTTTATTCATAATTACTAATAAATATATCGCACTAAATGGAAAATAGCAACATATACTGGATTTATATCTCAAATTCGATAAATTTCCGCTTTTTTCGCTTTATTTACCTGTTTTGTATGTTTTTTTTGAGGAAAGAGTTTAAGTGGAAAAACGTGTAAATTGCACACTAAATACCTTTGAATTCAGTGCATATTATACACTAAATTCTTTGGAATTAAGTGTAAATAAAACACTAAATTCTTTGGAATTCAGTGCAAATCAAACACCAAATTCTTTGGAATTCCGTGCAAATAAGACACTAAATTCTTTGGAATTCCGGACAAATCAAACACCAAATTCTTGACAATAATCATTATTATACTATAATTTATATAAACATCCTAAGTGTAGAGGAAAAAGTGTATCGTTCTAATATAGAAAAGCTTGAAAAATGGAAAAATTCCCAAAACCGTAAGCCGTTGGTTGTTTATGGGGCGAGGCAGGTTGGCAAGACTTGGCTTATGAAGGAATTTGGAGCTAGGAATTTTGATACCACCGCTTATATCACTTTTGATTTGGAAGCCATTTTTAAAGGCATTTTCGAAAAAGATTTAAGTATTCCGCGCATTATTCATGAGCTTTCTGTCGCGACAGGCATAAAAATTACGCCCGATACCCTTATCATTTTTGACGAAGTTCAGGAATGTCCGCGCGCGCTCACATCGTTAAGATATTTTTGCGATAACGCGCCCGAGTACCATGTTATTGCCGCAGGCAGCCTGCTCGGGGTGATGACGCTTGAAGGAACTGGTTTTCCGGTGGGTAAAGTTGACATGATAACGATTTATCCCATGTCGTTTTACGAATTTTTGGAAGCCGTGGAGCCGCGTTATGTGCAAATTTTAAAAACGCCTGATTTTTCCGCTATTTCAGCGTTCCATGACGCTATTACGGGGCTTTTAAAACAGTATTTTTATACCGGCGGAATGCCCGCTGCCGTGAAAAAATACCTCGAAACACGCGATTTTAACGAAGTGCGTGATGTGCAAAATATGATTCTTAATTCTTATTACGCCGATTTTGCTAAACATATTCCATCGTCCTATATCGCGCGCCTGCGTGATATTTGGAATTCAGTTCCCACCCAACTTGGCAGGGAAAACAAGCGTTTTCTGTATTCAGGCATGAAAGAAGGCTCCCGTGGGCGCGATTATGAGCTGGCGCTTAACTGGCTTACGGATACCAAATTGATTTATAAACTGTACCGCGTAAGTTTGCCGAATATGCCATTGATTGGGTATAAAGAACCTGCGATTTTTAAACTTTTTATGAACGACGTAGGACTTCTTTCATCTCGCGCCGGGCTTGATATTAAACTCTATGTTGACGACGATGACAGGACTTTTTCTCACTATAAGGGAGGAATTTCCGAACAATTTGTTTTGCAGGAACTTATTTCAACTAATGATAAACTGCCGATTTACTACTGGGCGGCTGAAAAAAATACCGCCGAAATTGAATTTGTCATACAGTACGATAATAAAATTATCCCGATTGAAGTAAAGTCAGGCAAAAACGTTAAATCCGAAAGTCTAAATACGTACAGAAAAGAATACGCTCCCGCCCGCGCAGTCCGCGCCTCACTAAAAAAATACGGCATTGCGGACGATTTATATTCCCTGCCCCTCTACCTAATAGGCAGCTTGCCCGCTATCCTTTCATGAAGCACATTTTTAGCTCTTTTTTTCTTTATCTATTCATAATAAAAACATAACAGACTGACCTGTCATGAGTTGCCAGAGCGGAAAAAATAAAAATTAATGCTTTATGGGCGTTTCTGCATAATAACCCTATTTATTGACATACTCCCAAAAAAAGTTATACTAATATCAGCTTGCTTAAATGTAATAAAAGCAGGAAAAATGGGAACCAGCCGGGACGAATTAAAAAAAACGTCATGCGGCTTGCGGCCACGCGAAGATGATCGGGGATGGAATAAAACCACATAATGAGTGAATCGTCTGAAAATTCAAAAAAAAGTGAAGATGCTTTTAAACCTATTGCAGATACTCTACTCTCCTATTTAAATGATCTGATCAACAAGCCATCATCCGCTTCGCTTGATATAGAAAGTCTGCCGGAGGCATTCGGCGATTTTTGCAGGGAATTACAGCATATTGGAACCGCCATTTGTGAAACAAGGACTCTTGCTAAAGAATTGGCATCCGGTAACTTGCATTGCGCTTTGCCTCTGCCAAGCAATGAAATTGCTTCTCCGCTAAAAATGCTGCATTCTTCGCTCAGCCATATTGCATGGCAGACCCAGCAGGTTGCAAAGGGCGATTACAAACAACGAGTTAGTTTTATGGGTGATTTTTCCGCAGCGTTTAACGATATGGTTGAACAGTTGGAACACAGGCGGAAAACGATCATGGACGAAAAAACAAAGTATGAAATGTATATGCACCTGATACTGGTGAACAGTCCGAATCCGATATTGCTGTTTAACAGCGGCGGTGAATTGGCTTATGCAAGCGATTCATACTTCAATCATTTTAATGATTGCGAGAAAGATAAAATTTTAGGAAAAGGGATTCGTGATCTGTTTGCGCCGGTTGTCAGTGAGCAATCCCTAAATGATATCTGCGGCATATACGCAAAAGCTGTTCTTGAAAAACGATTGTTCAGAACTGTGCAAGAAATTGATTTTGACGATACTGATTATTCAAAATATTTTGAAATACAAATAACGCCTATGCTTAATATAGGAACTTTTGAAGGCATAATAGTGTTTCTATTCGATATGACGGAAAACGTTAGGGCGCGTCTAAATGCCGAATATGCCCGTGAACTTGCGGAACAATCTTCGCGTTCCAAATCCAATTTCCTCGCTAAAATGAGTCATGAAATCCGAACGCCAATGAACGCAATCATGGGCATGACGGAGCTTGCCTTGCGTGAGGATTTACCGCACGCCATAGAGAATCATATACTTACCATTAAACATGCCGGAATTACGCTATTATCCATTATAAATGACATTCTTGATTTTTCAAAAATTGAAGCCGGAAAACTGGATATCGTTCCTATTGACTATTCATTTTCTTTTTTGACAAATGACGTTATCAATATAATTAAAACAAGGGTTTTTGAATCGCGTTTGCGGTTTGTGGCATATTTAGACAGTAACATTCCGGATACGTTGTTCGGCGATCCAACCAGAATCAGGCAGATAATGTTAAATCTTTTAAGCAATGCCGTTAAATACACTGAAAATGGATTTATCTCATTATCAATAAAAAACGAAACAATAGAGAACGATTATGTTAACATTATTATAGAAGTTGCTGACAGCGGGAAGGGAATAAAGCAGGAAGAAATAAATAAACTATTTATTGAGTTTACAAGATTTGACACGGAGAGAAATAAAAATATTGAGGGAACGGGGCTTGGGCTTGTTATTTGCCAAAGTCTTGTTACAGCCATGGGCGGACAAATTAAAGTGGCGTCTGACTATGGCGTAGGCAGTATCTTTACAGTATCACTGCCGCAAAAAATCCGCCATAACGAAAAACTGGCAGTTATAAATGAGCCGGAAAATAAGAAGACTCTTGTTTTTGAGCGGCGCGAAATATACGCCGCATCCATTGTAAAAACTATGGATAATCTTGGCGTTAGCTGCAAGATTGTGTCAAATACATCAGATTTTTTTGACTGCCTTTTGAGCAAGGATTATTCATTTGTTCTTTTTGCGTCCGCTTTATATGAAGAAATCAGAGAGAAATATCAAAACTTTAAGCCGAATGTCAAATTTGCGGTGATTTGCGAATTTGGCGAAGTAATAACTGACAAGGATATCAGTTCTATTATTATGCCGATTTATTCCATACCGGTCGCTAATTTTTTAAATGGTACCCCCGATTCTTATGCCGACTATCTTAAAAAAAGAACAACCCTAAATATTATCGCGCCGGAAGCAAAAATTTTAGTTGTGGATGATATTAATACAAATTTGGAAGTGGCAAAGGGGTTATTACAGCCTTATAAAGTACAGATTAAAACATGTAATAGCGGTATGGAAGCAATCGAAGAAATAATATTGACACAATACGATTTAGTATTCATGGATCAAATGATGCCTAAAATGGGCGGCATTGAAGCCGTAGCAAACATCAGAGCGTTGAAAAGTGAAGATGCTTATTATAAAAATGTGCCTATTGTAGCGCTCACTGCCGACGCTGTTTTTGGCACGCGGGAAATGCTTTTAAATAACGGCTTCGATGATTTTTTATCAAAACCTATTGATACGGGCAAACTGGCAGAAATTCTTGAGAAGTGGATTCCTAAAGAAAAACAGAAAAATCCGACAACAGATGACTATGAAGATACTGTTTCCCAAGAAACTGAAAAACATAAAAAAATTGAAATTGAAGGGATAAACACGAATATAGGCATGGCCTCGACCGGCGGAAACATAAAAAGCTACTTGAATCTGCTTTCCACGTTTCACATGGACGGGACTTCAAAACTAAAAGAAATAAAAACATGCATTGAAACTGACAACATACATTTGTATGTCACTTATGTTCATGCGTTAAAGAGCGCCTGTAGGAGCATTGGAGCTATTGAACTGTCAGAAGCCGCAGCCGCACTGGAGATGGCGGGAAAGAAAGAAAACTTATCCTATATTAATGACAACAACGCCGCCTTTGTATCGAATTTAGAAACGATTCTAAATAATATCAATATTGCGCTGATAGAAGAGGCAAAGGAAAGCCAAAAAAACAATATAGACAAAAATTTGCTAAAGGCGGAACTTTCCAATCTAAAAACAGCGGTTGATGATTTTGATTATTTTAAGATAGAAGATGCTGTAACTAAATTACAGGATTATACGCAAGACACGGACATTGGCGGCACGGTTAAGGTTATATTGAAAAACATACTTATCGGAGATTACGATGAAACCGTATCAATGGCAGACGTTCTTTTGCAGGAATTAGGCGGCTGATAAATAAGCCGGCGGTACTCCTAACAATCCGAAAAGCCGCCCTTTCACGCCATGAGTGACAAAGGAAGCTCCTTTTATGCCTCGTATTTCGCATTTATAGCCCTGATGTCGTTTTTTTGTATAATTTTTGGCTAATTTTCAAAGCAAGTTCATTCTTTACATATTATATATAGAAAACGGGTATACCTGCCAAATATCAAATATTATTAATTTTCTATTAAAACATGATTTTTTGTACTATTCCCAAAACTAGAAATATATATTATAATTAAGTATTAGGAGTGATCGATATTATGAAAATGCAAAAAGGCAGGTTATTAATTGCCGCAATCATTTTTACAGTAATTGCGGTTATGGGTTACGCCCAGGTTAACAGGGATGAATTACAGGATCTTCCACCTGTAGTTTTTATCAATTATGAGGGGCCTCATGCCCGTGTGGATACGCGGGAAGAGATACGGCAGATTGGCGTGGGTTTGGGACGGCAAATTTCCGGTAAGACTGATGCCGGAACGGCAAATAGATACTTTGTAATTCACTGCGTATCAGGCGCGGAAGGAAATAAGATTGATGCTGACGTATTCGGCCTTGGCGTTGATACGGGCGTAGATCATGTCAGAAACCTGCGCGTTATTATTCAGGGCTATCTGCAAACGGCATATGAATATTCAGAAAAAGACGCCGCGTTATTAGCCGAGTATATAACCATTTACAACGCCGTATACCGGGGAAACTGGGATTATTTTACAAACCGCTATAAAGCTGTGGTAATGAGTAATCTTACAAAAGAGAAGGTTGGTCTTTCTATCCGTTACGACGAGTGGCCGGGCAGAACCTTAATGGTTATCCCGTTGGGAATCGGCGGTTTAAGCTCTGTTGATACAAGCACCCTTACAGAGCAAAAAGTCGTTGAAGAGATGAGAAAGGAAGATGATCAGAGCATTCCGCAGCGCCGTGACATGGTCAACCTGATGGAACGTGAAGCCGCAAAGGCCGAGCAGCAAGCGCAGACACAGCGTGAATCAATTAAAGAAGAAGAAAAACAACTGTTGCAGGAAAGACAGAAAGTACAGGAAGAGCAAAAGCAGGGGTTAATTACCAAGGAAGAAGCAAAACAAGCCGAAGAAAAGATAGAAAAGAAAACAGAAGATCTTGAACAGCGCAAAGAAGAAGTTGCAAAACTTGAACAAGTCGCCGAGAAGAAAACTGAAGAAGCGCAAGTACAGCGTCAGGAAATTGCAAAAGATCAACAGGCTGCCATAGCCCAGGATACAAGCGGCGTTTACGGCATAACAATAGAAAGAACAACTCCGGTTGCGATGGGGCGTATTGTCCGCATTAATCCAACTGACGGAAAAGAAATAAAAAGATCGCCTCTTAATTTAGTTCATGCAAGATCGGTCGTGTTTGTAGGCGGAAGAGTCCTCGCCATAGCAGGTGAGAATAAAGGCCAGGGCGCGGTACGCCTTGTCGAAATAAATCCATCAAGCCTTGAAATGGCAAGACAGGGCAATGACGACATTAAAGCGGGAAGCCTGTTATGGGTAAACGGAAACGATCTTTACGCGATAGTAATTGATCTTGAAAAAAATAAATGCTACATCGGGCGCTTTAACTCAAATCTTGAAGTACAGGCAGTATCAAGCGTAGCAGTGCATCCTGAAAGTACCGTAACAATCCAGCAGGGACAGCTTTTAACTGAGCGTGAAGACGGCTCTGCTTTATTACTGAACCCGGCGGATTTAACGGAATTTAAACCTAAAGATGCGGCGGCGCCGGCGGCAACGGCGGCTAAATAACAAGGAAACCTTTAAAAACTTCAGTTTTTAGAGGTTTCCTCAATTGCCATAAATGTGTTCAAAGCCGTGGAGAAGATCCACGGCTTTTTCTTTACAGCTTCCGCAAACAGTGCCGATTTTTGTCGCCTGTTGAAGCTGTTCCCAGTTTCTCGCCCCGTTATGAAAAGCGTCTTCTATATCCTTATCCGTAATGCCCAAACAATGACAGATAACAACAGTTTCTTCCACATAAAGCCCCGGCCTTCCCGTCTTTGAAAGATAATCGTCTATCGCGGCGCGAAGGGCTTTATCGCCCAATACCGAACAGTGTATTTTAAAACTCGGAAGCCCTCCAAGTTTGGCTACAAGGTCTTCGGGGCGAATTTTATAAGCCTCTTCCAGTTTCATTCCCTTTATAGTTTCCGAGAGCATACTGGTAGAGGCGATGGCGCTCGCGCAGCCGTAAGTTTTCCAGCGCACGTCGGTAATAACGTCGTCTTTAATTTTTAAGAGCATTAACATTTGATCGCCGCATTTTATATTTCCGGTCTGCCCTTTAGCGTCCGGCGCGAAAACTGCCTCGTCTTCCAAAAGCACGTTGCGCGGATTAGTAAAATGATCTTTAACCGTATCTGAGTATAACCAGTCTGACATATCTCCCTTCCTTTTAAGTTTCCGCCAAGGTTGACATTGCCCGTAGACGTGCGATAATCGGCGGAAGTACTTCTATTATATAATCAATATCCTCTTCTGTAATACCCCACCCCAGGCTGAAACGAATTGAACCATGCGCAAGTTCCGCTCCGACTCCCGTGGCGAGAAGCACGTGCGAAGGCTCAAGGCTTCCCGAAGCGCAGGCTGAGCCGGTGGACGCTTCAATTCCCTGCATGTCCATGGAAAGCAGTATCGACTCCCCCTCCGCGCCGGGGAATGAAATGTTCAGCGTGTTTGGCAGTATATCTTTTGGGTGGCCGTTTATTTTTATATGCGGGATTTTTTCCGTAAGCCCCCTGCGCAGTTTATCGCGCAGTACTGAGATTTTTTTGCCGTACTCGTCAACTTCACCCGCGGCAAGTTCTGCCGCTTTTCCAAAACCGAGGATTCCAATATTGTTGTAAGTCCCCGCCCTTAGACCGTCTTCCTGATGTCCGCCGTGTATCAGCGGGAAAAGCGGAGCGCCTTTTTTTACATATAGCGCGCCCACTCCCTTTGGACCGTAAATTTTATGCGCCGACATGGTAAGATAATCCACTCCCAACTCTTCCGCGTTTACGGGGATTTTCCCTACAGCCTGCACCGCGTCTATGTGCATAAAAGCGCCCATCCTTTGAACAAGAGCGGTAATTTCCTTAATATCCTGCACGGTGCCGATTTCATTATTTGCAGTCATTACGGATACAAACAATGTTTTATTGTTAAGCGCTTTTTCAAGTTCGCTAATTTTAACTTTTCCGTATTCGTCAACGGGCAGGATTGTAACCTTAAACCCTGAATTCTTTAAGTCCAGCGCCGAATTCATCACGCACGGATGCTCAATTGCCGTAGTAATAAATTCATCGCGGCCTTTTGAAGCGGACGTGTCAATTAACCGGCGCATTGTTTGAAAAACCGTATTGTTTGACTCCGAACCGCCGGACGTGAAAATGACTGTCCCGTCCTTAGCGCCAATAAGAGCTTTCACCGCGCTTCTAGCCTGCTCCACTCTCGCGTGGGCCAGTCTTCCCGACGCGTGCATACTGGAAGCGTTTCCGAATATTTCCAAATCTTCCGTAATCGCGGCCTTTACCTCCGGCCTTAGTGGAGTTGTCGCGTTGTAATCAATGTATACCTTTCTCATTTTTTTTCTTTTAATTCCTTTTTAACCTCATCAAGACGTTTGTTAAGAGTGGCGATTGTCCGCTCTAACCTCGTTTTTTCTTTTTCCAGCATTACAATTGGATCTTCTTCTTTGTTTTTATTACGCACCTGAACTTTAACGCTATCGGGGCTTTTGCCTTTAATAAGGGCGCTCTCCGCAGCTTGTCGCTTGTCGTCGTCTCGGATACCGGCAAGGAAGCGCATGTTATCCGCGCCGACTTCGGGGGCAATATCGTACTCGAACATTTTAATCGCCATGTTGGCTGCTGTTCTTGGAATGCGCAACATTCTGTCAACATAGTCCTCAAAACGCACGCCGATACTTGTGCAAAGATTATGCGCTTTTAGCAGATGTTTTCCCATTTCTTTTACAAGCTCGCCGTTATTTTTTAAATACTTGTCGCGAATCATATCCGTCAATTTTAAAAGTTCGGGTGAGACTGAAAATACGTCGCTGTAGATTTTTTTCTTTTCCGCCTTTTCAAGCAGACCGTGAAATATCGCCCAAAACTCGCTGTTATGCGCTCTAGGCGAAAGTTTCCCTCCGTGTGAACAGGCGTGCAGATGATGGGCGTATTCATGAATTGCCGTATAGAGCATTAAATTCTGCCCCGTGTCGTCAGGCTGGAAATTGCGATTATGAATTATTATTTCTCTTGACGCGGGTTTGTAAAGCCCATTTACCTTTTTGCTTTTCTTTCCCGAAAAAATCAAAGAGAACTCTAGCGGCGCGTCTTCGATTGCCAGTAATTTTTGTTTTACTTTGTCCTGATTCATAAACCGCCCTCCTCTATTTTTTCCATTGCAAGCGCCGCAGCCGCCGTGCAAGCTGTCTCCGTGCGCAGTGCCCTCTCCCCAATGGACAGCCGCAAAAACCCCGCTTCCTCAAACAAATCCCGCTCCTTGTCCGACCAGCCCCTTTCCGGGCCAACGGCAACCACTATTGGTCTGCTTGTTACGGAAAGGTTAAAAAAAGAACCTTCCGCTCTCACATTATCAGCCGCTATCAACTGGGGGATACGGTTGTCCGTCTTCTCCCACGGATACTCTTTCAGCCATGCTTCAATATTATCTTATATTTTAAAATCGGGAATCCTTGTATCGCGGGCCTGTACCGCCCCTTCCACAAGCGCGGCCTGCGCCCCGCCATTTAACAATAATTTAGTGTCGCGGTAACTTTTTTCCCCCATATCAGTCGCCACAAGATCAATCGCTGACACCCCAATATTTGAAAGATCCCTAAAAATGCGTCGAAGCTGTATCGGTCGCGCGAAAGAGACCGCCATCCTTAACTTCAGCCGAGGCGGAGGCGGATCAGTAACATACAAGGTGACAAAAATCGAGCCGTCAAGATTGATTTTCTCGATTCTGCCCGTCCCCTTCTTTCCGCCGAGGATACCGGCTTCAAATTCATCACCGGCCTTTTTATGCAGTACTTTTAGAAGATGAATCGCACGCGCATCCCGCCGAGGAAGATTGCGTCCCAATTCATGCTCTTCAAACAGTATGATGTTCACGGTATTAGTATATCAAATATTTATGCTCTAAATAAGATGGAAACTAAATATTTCTCACAAAGAGGAATATAAGGTTTTTGTCCGTTATCTTATCGTGAAGCTCACGCCTACCCCTCGGACAAAAACCCCTGATCTTCCTTTGTGAACCTCAACCGAGACCGAAGGTCGAAGGTTCCCCTCTTGATCTTTGTACCTTTGTGTTCTTAGTGTGAACTCTTCGATATTAAACCCTACTAGAAAAAAATTAAAAAAGAGGTTATCCTACTTACACTATGAAATTAAATAACGAATCGTTAAGTAACAATGGTTTTTGGGAAAAAGCCGGCATCGCCCTGCCGAGTTTTGACAGGGAAAAAATGATTGCCGCTACAAAAACGGCGCCAAAGTGGGTGCACTTTGGGGCGGGAAATATTTTTCGCGCTTTTCCGGCTGCTATGATGCAACAACTGCTTGATAAGGGAATCGAGTCTACGGGCATTGTAGTCGCCGAGGGCTACGATGGGGAAATAATCGATAAAAGCTTTACCGCGTTCGATAACCTGACAATAGTTGTAACGCTTAAATCAGACGGAAGTACCGATAAACAGGTAATCGCGTCCGTAGCGTCTTCTATGAGAATGGACAATGAACTTGAAACGCTTAAAGCGATTTTTAAATCTCCATCGCTGCAAATGGCGAGTTTTACAATCACGGAAAAGGGCTACAGTTTAAAAGGCCGTGATGGAACGCTTTTTCCCGACGCGGCGGATGATTTTAAAAAAGGGCCTTCATCCCCAAAGAGCTACTTAGGGCGCATCGCCTGCCTATTACATGAGCGTTTTAAAAACGGCGCGCTTCCGCTGGCGATGGTCAGCATGGATAATTGTTCGCATAACGGAGACATTCTCTTTTCTGCAATGGAAACAATAGCAAAAGGCTGGGTGGAAAACGGCGTCTGCGGCGCGGATTTTTTAGGCTATATCCGCGATAAAAGCAAAGTCTCCTTCCCATGGTCGATGATCGATAAAATTACCCCGCGCCCCGATGACAGCGTGCGCGATATGCTGGTCTCCTGCGGGCTTGAAGAAATGCAGGGGGTCGTAACGTCAAAAAACACCTATGTCGCTCCTTTTGTGAACGCCGAAGAAACCCAATACCTCGTCATAGAAAACGTCTTCCCCAACGGCAGGCCGGCTCTTGAAAAAGCGGGCGTGCTGTTTACGGACAAGGAAACGGTTGACAGGGTTGAAAAAATGAAAGTCTGCACCTGCCTTAACCCGCTGCATACTGGCCTTGCTGTTTTTGGCTGCCTCTTGGGATACACGCGAATCAGCGAAGAAATGAAGGACTCCAGTTTAGTCAAGTTAATCGAAGGCATCGGCTACCGTGAAGGACTGCCCGTCGTAACAGATCCGGGAATCATCAAACCCAGGGATTTTATCGATCAGGTAATAAAAGTACGCCTTCCCAATCCCTTTATGCCGGACGCGCCCCAGCGTATCGCAATGGACACGTCCTTAAAAATGCCAATCCGCTTCGGCGAAACGCTAAAGGAATACATTAAGAGCGGTAAAAACCTTGACAGCCTCAAACTCATCCCACTTGTATTTGCGGGGTGGTTGCGTTATCTTCTCGGCATTGACGATCATGGCAAACCGTTTGAGGTAAGCCCCGATCCCAATTATAAAACTCTTTCTGCAAACCTTTCCGGCATAAGCCTTGGGCAGACAGGGCCGTTTCACGGTAAATTGGAGCCAATTTTATCAAATTCCGCATATTTTGGAGTAAATCTTTACGAAGCGGGGTTGGGTACGAAAGTAGAGGAGCTTTTTACCCAAATGCTTACAGGTTCCGGCGCGGTGCGAAAAACACTTGATTCTAGCGTGAATTTATGTTAGAATTTTAATTCTGGAGGTCAAAAATGAAAAAAATCATTATTGTATTAATTTTTATGGCATTAATTTCACCGGTTTTTGCCCAACAAGAGGAAGAAAGACCTGATAGGCGTGCGGCAGATCCTTTTTATTCCATCAATAACACAAGAAACAGAGAGGAAAATTTTTATTACTTCAACGTATCAGTTGAAAAAGTATATCCGACAAAAGACGGCTATGTAGTCCAATACCTCTGCCCTTCTTCCACAGTCGCAACAATTGGTATCCCAAACGATTGGCTTGCAAATGCGGCGGGCAGAGCTGAAATAATACGTTTATCAGTAGCGTCAGATTGGCCGACAATGACCGTATTCTACGTAGATGGAAAATTCAGCCATGTAAGACTATATGTACATCCCGCTAAAAGCCATCTAACATGGGGAAATGTACCGCAAGGCGCTGATGTAAGCAAATTCTTTTCAGACGCAGATTCATTTAATCTTCAATTTTGATGGATTCC
Source organism: Treponema sp. R80B11-R83G3 (assembly GCF_054786115.1). Classification (NCBI taxonomy): domain Bacteria; kingdom Pseudomonadati; phylum Spirochaetota; class Spirochaetia; order Treponematales; family Treponemataceae; genus Treponema; species Treponema sp. R80B11-R83G3. The sequence goes on from NZ_BDHF01000609.1 coordinate 63,172, forward strand.
ACTTTAGAGATTCTTGCGGTACCGGAAGAGCTTGTTAATTTCATAAAAACCTGCTCTAAATTCATTATTGTCGGTCATAAAGAGCCGGACGGAGACTGCGTAGGGAGCCAGCTTGCCCTGCGCAGCGCTCTGTTGCGCATGGGAAAAGAAGCGATAGTTTGTTCGGCAGGCCCTTTTAAACGCACGGAAATAAAAGAATATATTGATCAATTTGCCGCTATTCCGCCCGAAGCGAATAAAACAAATACAAAAGTAATAATCATTGACTGTACAGGAAGAGAAAGAACAGGAGACTATAACGAAATTTTAAACAAATTTTACTGCGCGGTAATAGATCATCATGCCGCCGTAACCCATCCGCCGACAACAATAGAGGAGCCGGTTTATGTTGATCCAAACGCGCCTTCATGTACATTATTGATATATAAATTGATAAACGCCCTTGGTCTCGAGTTAACGGAAGAAGAAGCCTCTTTGCTTCTTTTCGGGATGTGTACAGATACGGGTTTTTTCAGGCATTTGACGGAAAAAAACGCGCAGGTTTTTGAATGTGTGGCAAAATTGGTCTCACACGGCGCAAACCCTAAAAAAATATTTTATAAATTAAACGGCGGAAAAACTCTTCCTTCCAGAATATTATTAGGCAATATTTTATCAAGGACAGAAACCCATTTTAACGGAAAACTCTTGCTTAGTTATGAAACATTAAACGAGTTTGAAACTTTTGGTTTTGAGGCAAGGGATTCTGACAATTTAAATCAACTGCTTTTAGCGGTCGAAGGAACGGAAGCGCTTGTAATTATCCGCCAGGAGTGTGCCGATAAGTGTACTGTGAGTTTAAGATCATTAGATAAAATTGACGTGTCACAGATTGCCGCATCTCTTGGCGGAGGCGGACACAGGAACGCTTCAGGCCTCACAATGAAAGGAGACTTTCCGTTTGTAAAACAAATATTGTTAGATTCATTTAAAAAAGTTTTCGCTGAATAAATCAAAATATTTCAATATGACAAACATCAAAAAAAATTAACTCATTTCGCAGAATAATACATCCGCCTTTATGCCGCGCCGATATCAGGAATGAGGTTAATAATGCAGATAGATTCATTAAATAAAATTTATTCCGATTATCTTTTAGGTAAGATTAATATTGGGGAATTTGAAGGTATTATCTATTCATATCTTATGAACAATCAGGAAAAAACCTGTATCAAGCACTGGAAACAGGATGAATATGAAGATTTTATTTCATGGTTTTATCCCAGATATAAAAATATAATAGGTTCTTATCAGGAAATAGGATCGTCGTTTGAAGCGTTTTTTTACAGGTATATGCTTATTTCCGCAAAAGAATATCATGTGCGCACGACAACCAACGCGGTTGTTGAATATTCAGCGTGGAGCGCGCGCGTTCCGGATATGTACGCGCATGAGGAACCTCCCATTTATACCATTAACCATGCTGAGGAGGTAATTACAAAAATGATTATAGGAATAAAAGGAAGAAAAAACACAAGGCGTCTTTTAGCGCTTATTTTAAAATGTTATTATTATATCTCAGATGATTTTGCGGAAAAAATCGCCATATTGATTGACATTGACTCTAAAGAATTAATAGAGATGTTAAACAAAATACGAAAAATGAGACAGGATAAAGACGATAATATTTATTTTTTAAAAGAAAGAATTTTTTGTCAATTCTACAGGTGCATAATTTACGAAAAGAAACTTTCCCTGATAAGGGAAAATACATTGGCGTATGAAAAGCTGCGCCGCCAGCTTGATTCAGCCAAGGAAAGACTGGAAAGAATGCGCAGGCGCATAACCAGAATCCGCAAAGAAGCCTCCCACAAACAAATTGCGGAAGTAATCGGCATAACAAAGGGCACCGTAGACGCAAGCCTTCACAGGCTTAAAGCAAAATGGGAAAAAATGTCAAAGCAAGCCCATTTGAATTAAGTATGCGAAAAAGCAAACACCGCTTTTTCATGATAATCTTTTCCGGGTCCAGCAATGCAGGATGGAAAACTGTTTTGATTTGGAGAATCGGGGTAATGCTGCGTTTCCAGACAGAATCCCGAATGTTTCACATAAACGGAGCCTTGCTTGCCTTCGACCCTTTTAAGGTGGTTTCCCGTATAAAATTGAACTCCCGGCTGAGTCGTAAAAACGTTCATTGTGCGGCCTGAAACAGGTTCATAAACTTCGGCGCATGGACGCAGTTTGCCATGTTCCCCATCTACGGTAAAACAATGATCATATCCTTTAAATGGTTTAAAAAAAGAAACATCAGAGCAAATTTTTCGCCGTGTTTTAAAATCAAAATAAGTTTCATCAACAGGAAGAAGCTTGCCTGTAGGGATGCAGTTTTTGTCAACCTGAACATAAGAAGATGAATACAGAAGCACATTATGGGAAAGTATACTGCCCTTCCCTTCTCCCGCTAAATTAAAATACGCGTGATTAGTAAGATTGACAGGGGACGGTTTATCCATCTTTGCGTAATAATCGCAAATTATTTCATTGGATTCCGTAAGCCCATAAGTGACTACGGCTTTTAAGTTTCCGGGAAAACCGCAATCGCCGTCGGGACTCTCAATCTCAAAACGGACATATACTCCATTGTTTTCTTCATAGGCTTCTGAGTCCCAAAGAAGCCTGTCAAAACCACGCGGCCCCGAATGGAGGGAATTTTTGCCGTCATTTGCCTGAAGAGCGTAAGTTTTTCCGTTTAAAGAAAAAGCCGCGTCTTTAATACGGTTGGCAAAACGCCCGACAGTAACTCCGATATATGGTTCATTATGCAAATAACCGTCAAGGTTTGAATATCCCAGCAAAACATCGTCTTTAGCGCCCTCATGCGAAGGTACAAGCAAACTTGTCCATGCCGCGCCGAAATTGGTCAATGATAATTTTAAATCGCCCGCGCTAAGAGTCCATAATTTAACCTTTTTACCATTGGAAAGGATGCCAAAAGTCTTTTTATCAATTTTCATATATTAATTATACACTTGCAAGCGTATTACGTACAGGGTATAATATGGCTATTAAGGAGAATGATTTATGAAAAAAATTATCGCCCTTGTGATAGGTTTATCAATTGCCTCGGTATGCTTTGCCCAAAGTGATCCTGTTGAAGGATACTGGCTTAGCATTGATGAAAAGACCAATAAAGTCACAGCCGGCTGGCAAATTTATCAACAAAATGGCGTTCTTTACGGAAAAATTTTATCGTTATCAGAAGACCCAAAAGGCACAATAGCGGACAAAGTTAAAGAAAGCTATAAAGACTTCCCCCTTCCCGGAAAAGTAAATAAAATGGAAGTTGCCGGCCCTCCGTGGATTTTCGGGCTTACCAAAAAAGATACAGGCGAATGGAGCGGCGGCAAAATAATTGATCCTGAAAGCGGAAATATATACAACTGTAAGATCACGTTCCATAAAGCCGACGGCAAGAAGTATCAAAACGACACCCTTGAAATGCGCGGCGAAATAGGACTTGGCATAGGACGCAGCCAATTCTGGCGCAAATCCGACGCTGCAACTGCGGGAAATTTGTGGCCTAAGTGATACAGTGCGAAGGAGGAAAACGCTATGGTAAGCAAGAAATTTCGGTTGGGAATGCTGGTACTGGTATTCGGAATGACAGTTGTTGGGTCTCTTTTTGCCCAGACAGATAATCGTTTAAATGGAAGATGGGTTGCAGATATACAAAAAACTTCATCTTCAATAGAATATATATTCAATGATGCAAATTATGAAACATCAATAAATGGATTACTGGCAAATAAAGGTACTTACACCATAAATAATGGTAATATTATATTTACTATTACTCATTTGCATGGTGATTATATGAATACAGTATTTAATGCTTTTGGCATTGGCATAAAACTTGATTCTAAATTATATACAATTAATGAATTTAGAAGTGCAGTCAGATTAAGCTTAAGAAAAGCAGGCGTTTCGAATAGTAATATTAATGATATTATTAAACCTATTATTTCATTAAATGACACAGTTCCATATTCTATAGATGCTAAAACTCTAATGTTAAATATTAATGGTGAGGCAATAACATTTAATAAACATGAATAATTATTGGAAGCTCATAGTAACAGTTCAATTGCCCCTAATTGTAAAACTTAAAATAATATGATATAAAATAATGTTAGAATAAATGAAAGATTTAAAATTTAAACATGGGGCAAAATACCTATTCGGTTTAATAGCGATAATGTACCCCGTTTTAGTTTTTTGCGCTCTGGTCGTTTTTAAAATGCCGATACGGTATCTTTCAATCGGTATAATAATATTCGCTATCGCCTATACCATCGTCAACAGCAGGCATTATAAGGGCAAACACACTGTGGCTCTTTTTGTCAGTCCGTTGATTCTTTGCACTATCGGAATTGTCAGTCTGTGCATGGACGATTCACCGATTTTTATAAAGCTGTATCCCGCTCTGGCTTCTATCGCGTACTTAACCATAATGATTACTTCATTTATCTTCCCCCCGCCGCTTGCGTACTATTTTGTCGATATTTTCGACAAGTCAATAAAAACTAAAATCCCAAAAGAAATATTTGACGGTTTCTGTTTCAAGGCAAGCGTTGTATGGTGCGTGTTTTTCTTTGTTGACGCCATTATTGCGGTAATAACGGTATATTTAAGTTCGGAACTTGTTTGGGGTATTTACAACGGCGGCGTAACATATTTTATTATGGGGTTGATATTTGTCGGCGAATTCATCGTTTTAAAAACCATCGAAAAAAAGTATCTCCGGGAACACCCCACAGCGTATACGGAGGAAGGTAAAGATGTCAATTCTTAAAGAAGGTTACCCTTTTATTTTCCCTCCTTTTGCGGCAGGCGCGGCTCTTTTGATTGTTTCCATCGTAGTGGGATTAATGCCCGTAACTTTTGTTTGTTTCGCGCTGGGGGGCGTTCTTATCGTCTTTGCGTTATTTTGCATTTATTTTTTCAGAGACCCCAAAATTGAGATCACGCGGGGAGAGGGGTTAATTCTCTCCCCTTGTAACGGAACGGTTATGGAAGTGACTGAAGAGGGAGAGCAAAAAATTATACGGGTGTTTCTTTCTATTTTTAGCGTCCACTTGCAGCGCTCGCCTGTAAGCGGGACTGTCGTTGACGTGACGCACAAGGACGGAAAATTTTACGCGGCGTGGAACCCGCTGGCGCAGTCCCAAAATGAGCAGAATATTATCACTATCAAGAGCGAAGACGGCGCGTATGTGGTGCGCCAAATCGCGGGACTTGTGGCGAGGCGATGCGTTTCGTGGGTGAAGAACGGCGACACTCTGAGAATTGGGGATAAAATAGGAATGATTAAATTCAGTTCCCAGGTTGATCTGCATCTGCCAAAAACGGCGGTGATAGACGTTAAAATAGGAGACAAGACAAAAGCGGGCATTACGGTAATGGGGAAAAAATAAAATGAAAAAAGTGACATTAAAAAACGGAATATTTATTATCCCTTCTCTTTTTACGTGCGGAAATATGGCTTTCGGCATCCTGTCAATTTTTTCTTCTATCGACGGGCATTTTATTAGAGCCGCATGGCTTTTAGTAGGAGCGTTGGCTTGCGATATCCTCGACGGAAGAATCGCGCGAATGACAAATACAACAAGTGATTTTGGCATGGAATTGGATTCGCTTAGCGATCTTGTTTCGTTTGGAATTGCCCCCGGCATATTGATGTATATGCTGGTGTTAAAAACAATGGGAAAGATAGGAATTGCCATTGCCATTCTTTATGTTCTGTGTTGCGCCCTGCGCCTTGCGCGATTCAATGTGCTTGCGCAGAGCGGGGAAATACAGAAACATTTTGTGGGGCTCCCCACTCCCGCGTCTGCGGGCGTTATAATTTCATTTGTGTTGAGCTATGAACTTTTAGGTCCCGGAGATTTTCCGCTTAACTTCAAGACAATTCCGGTTTTGATGACGCTCATGCCGACATTTTTTAAGGCTATGCCGATTGTAATTACTGTTCTTTCATTCCTCATGGTATCCAATATCCCCTATATGTCATTTAAAAGATTAAAGTTATCCAAAGTCAGAACCATAGAACTACTAGCTTTGATGATTGTATTGATCATCGTTATCGTCGTATATCCTCAAAATACATTTTTTATAATATTTTCTGTTTATGCCGTATCCGGCCTTGTGTTTTATGTGCCGGGGATCATCATAAAAAAAAGAAACAAAGAAAAAATTAACGAAGAGGAAAATAACGAAGAAGAAAAAAATGAAATGTGATTCCGGCAATCTAAAACGGCTTGACAGAATTTTCTTTCTATAGTAATGTGTTGTTATGGATTATAAATGGGATAAAAGCCTTGAAACAGGGCATGAAAAAATAGACGAACAGCACAAGCAGTTGTTTGCAACTCTTAATAAAATTATTGAAGAATCACAGCAGGGACGCGGCAAGGATGAAATTTATAAAACACTCGACTTCCTCAGCCAATATACCATTATGCATTTTTTGATGGAAGAAAAATTACAAAAAGAATACGGGTATCCCGATTATGCAACCCATAAAAAAAGCCATGATGATTTCAAGGCGACAGTCAAAGAACTGACCAATACCCTTATTGAAAAAGGCCCCCAAAAAGAATTAATAGACACCGCCGTCAAAACCGTAGGCGACTGGCTGATTCTCCATATAAAAGGCAGTGATATTAAAATGGCCGCCTACCTAAAATCCAAGGGCGCCACAGGGGCTTAACCGTAAAATTCCCTATTGACATTTTTTTACGATTTCTATAATATAAATAAAAATAATTAAGGGGAGTTTTTTATGAAAAAAACATTTTTAGTTTTATTTGCTATTTTAGTATTACTTTCGGGCTGCTCGAAAAAGCAGGAACAAAAAAAGAGCGCGGAGACGTTTGATCTCGCTCTTGTTACCGACCTTGGCACTATCGATGATAAATCATTCAATCAGGGTTCATGGGAAGGATTGGTTCAATATGCCAAAGAAAAGAACATTTCCCACAAATACTACCAGCCTGCCGAACAGAGCAACGACGCTTACCTTACGGCGATTGATCTGGCGGTCCGCGGCGGAGCGAAAATAGTAGTAACTCCGGGCTTCCTTTTTGAAACCCCGGTCTTCCATGCGCAGGATCGCTATCCAAATGTGAATTTCATTTTGGTAGACGGCGTGCCGCACAACGAAGATTATTCTCAATTTAAAACAGGCAAAAATACCGTAGGCGTTAATTACGCCGAAGATCAGGCTGGCTTTCTCGCGGGATACGCGGTTGTCAAAGACGGCAACAGAAAACTCGGTTTTGTAGGCGGAATGGCGGTTCCCGCCGTTGTCCGTTACGGTTACGGTTTTGTTCAGGGCGCGGAATATGCGGCTCAAGAATTAAAACTCGCTTCCGGCGCAATTACAATTAACTACCATTATACGGGCGGTTTTGCCGCCACACCCGAAGCCCAAACGCTTGCCGCGTCGTGGTACAACAGCGGATTGGACATAATCTTCGCATGTGGAGGGGCGGTTGGCAACTCTGTAATGGCGGCGGCTGAACAGGCCGGCAAGAAAGTAATCGGCGTTGACGTGGATCAGTCGGGCGAATCTTCCACAGTTATTACTTCGGCGATGAAGGGACTTCAGGTTTCGGTTTACGATTGTATTGCCGATTATTACAACGGAAAATTCCCAGGCGGCCAGACTTTAGTTTTCGCCGCTGATAACCAGGGCGTCGGACTTCCTATGAAGTCTTCCAAATTCCAGACATTCAAACAAGCTGATTACGACAGCATTTTCGCAAAGCTGGCATCCGGCGAAATTCCCAGAGTGGATAATCTTGACAGCAACGGAAGCCCCAAAGTAGTTCCAGTTACCATATCCAGGATTACGGAAGTAAAGTAAAAAACGTGGCGGACTACATTGTTGAGATGGCCGGGATTACCAAGGTATTTCCCGGCATCGTAGCCAATGACAATATTACTCTGCGACTAAAAAAAGGCGAGATTCACGCCTTGTTAGGTGAAAATGGGGCTGGCAAGTCAACCCTTATGAGCGTCCTTTTCGGCCTGTATCAGGCTGAAAAGGGCGAAATTAAAAAAAACGGCGAAGTTGTCCATATTAACGGGCCGAATGACGCGAGAAAACTGGGAATCGGAATGGTTCACCAGCATTTTAAACTCGTTCATAATTTTACGGTTCTGGAAAATATTATTCTAGGCGCGGAGACGGTCAAATACGGAATGTTAAAATTGGACGACGCCCGCGCCCAGATAGTTGAATTGTCCAAACGTTACAAACTTGAAATCAATCCCGACGCCCTTATTTCCGACATTACCGTGGGAATGCAGCAGAGGGTAGAAATACTAAAAATGCTCTACCGCGAAAATGAAATCCTGATCTTTGACGAGCCGACTGCGGTGCTCACTCCGCAGGAAATTGAAGAATTAATGCACATAATGAAAAACCTTATCGCGGAAAACAAATCAATTTTATTTATTACCCATAAACTTGAAGAAATAAAAGCCGTTGCCGACCGATGTACCGTTCTTCGCAAAGGGACATATATAGGGACGGTTGACGTAGCCTCAGTCTCAAAAGAAGAGTTATCTGAAATGATGGTCGGCAGAAAGGTAAACCTGTCCGTGGAAAAGACGGAGCGGCAGGCCGGAGACGTGATTCTTAAAGTGGAAAATCTTACGGTTAAGAGCAAGGTTCACGAAAAAGCGCTTGTAAATAACGCGAGTTTTGAAGTCCGTTCCGGGGAAATTTTATGCATCGCGGGAATTGACGGGAACGGACAGCAAGAGCTGATCCATGCCCTTGCCGGAATGACTGAAGCGACCGGGCGCGTATTTCTTGAGGGAAGGGAAATTACACATAACGATATTCGCTCAAGGGGCATGGCGCATATTCCCGAAGACAGGCATAAGCACGGCCTTGTGCTGGATTACAACCTCGCTTTTAATCTGGTTTTACAGAGTTATTTTACAAGCCGTTTTCAGAAAAACGGTTTTCTTAAATTTAATGAAATTTATAAATACGCCGACGAATTAATTGAAAAATTTGACATTCGTTCCGGTCAGGGGGCGCACTCTATAACGCGAAGCATGTCGGGCGGCAACCAGCAGAAGGCGATTGTCGCAAGGGAAATATCGCGCGATTCGCGCCTGCTTATCGCCGTTCAGCCGACAAGAGGGCTTGATGTCGGCGCTATCGAGTATATCCACAAACAGCTTGTAGCGGAACGCGACAAGGGAAAGGGAGTGCTTTTAGTGTCGCTTGAACTTGATGAAGTGATGGATGTCAGCGACAGAATCCTAGTTATATTTGAGGGAAAAATCGTTGCAGATGTTAAACCAAAAGAAGTAAGTTACAAAGAACTGGGGCTTTATATGGCGGGAGCCGCAAAGCAGGGGGCGGCATGAAGATAAATCTTCAAAAAATAAATCTTCAAAAAGGAATAAATCTTTTAAACAGCGGACTTACTCCTCCCGTAATAAATACGCTTTCTTCCGTCGCCGCGATTTTAGTCGGCCTGCTTGCCGGATTTATAATTCTTTTAATTAGCAACGCTTCTCAAGCGGCTCAAGGGTTTGGCGCGATCCTTTCAAGCGGATTTTCAAATATGCGCGAATTCGGGCAAGTCTTATACTTCGCAACCCCAATAATTATGACGGGTCTTTCAGTCGGCTTTTCAAGCAAGACGGGGCTTTTTAACATTGGAGCCTCGGGGCAGTTTATCACAGGCGCTTATGCGGCTGTTCTTGTCGGCGTTAAGTGCGATTTCCTTCCCGGCCATCTGCATTGGATTGCCGCTTTAATCGCAGCAGTTCTTGCCGGCGCCCTTTGGGGCGCCATCCCCGGTTTTTTTAAAGCCGTTTTCAATGTGAACGAAGTAATTGCCTGCATAATGATGAATTACACCGGCACTTATTTGGTAAATTTTCTCGTAACAAAAACAATGTTTGATTCTCTTAGAAATCAGAGTATGCGCGTTCTGGAGACTGCCAATATTCCAAAAATCGGAATGAATCATATATTCAAAGACGGTTATAACGTTTCAAGCGCGAACTCGGGATTTTTTATCGCTATTTTATTCGCTGTATTGATCTATATTATTCTTGAAAAAACTGCCTTCGGCTACGAGCTTAAAGCTTGCGGTTTTAACCGCGAAGCAGCCCGTTACGCGGGAATCAACGAAAAGAGAAGCATAATGCTCAGCATGACGATTGCGGGCGCTCTTGCGGGGCTTGGCGGCGCATTGTTGTATCTTGCGGGTTCTGGCAAGGGCATCACCGTTGTTGACGTTCTCGCGCCGGAAGGCTTCAACGGCATTCCCGTCGCGCTTTTAGGATTGAACAATCCGCTGGGAATAATTTTTTCCGGTATGTTAATAGCGTACCTTAACGAAGGCGGCTTTAATATGCAGTTGTACAATTTTGCGCCGCAGGTAATCGAAATAATTATCAGCGTAATAATTTATTTCAGCGCCTTCGCGCTCCTTGTTAAAAACTTTTTTAACTCCCTAAAAAAACGATTGGGGGGCGAAACATGAGCATATTGTATTTTCTTGTCCAGCAAACCATGTTTTTTTCCATTCCGCTTTTGATAGTCGCCCTTGGAGGAATGTTCAGCGAGCGCTCCGGCGTAATCAACATCGCTCTTGAAGGCATCATGATCTTTGGCGCGTTTGCCGGAGTTTTGTTCATCAGCACATTGCAGCATTTCATTCCCGGACAGCCCATTTTGCTGTTGGCGGTGCTGGTCTCCATGGTAACCGGCGTTGTGGTTTCGCTCCTTCACGCTTACGCCAGTATTAACATGAAAGCCGATCAAATAATAAGCGGCACGGCGATTAACATGCTGGCTCCCGCTGTGGCAATTTACATAGCGCGCATGATTCGCACCGTTCAGCAAATTCCATTTGTAAACCAGTTCCGTATCGAAAAAGTCCCGCTGCTAGGTGACATTCCGTTTATCGGAGATTTATTTTTTAAAAACGCGTATATCACCACGTTTATCGGTTTCCTTATCCTCGCTATTTCAGCCGCAATTCTTTACAAAACGCGCTTCGGGCTTCGCCTGCGCTCCTGCGGCGAACATCCGCAAGCCTCCGATTCCGCCGGAATAAACGTGTACAATATGCGTTACGCTGGCGTTATGATCTCAGGGGCGCTTGCCGGCCTTGGGGGGCTTGTCTTTATTATCCCGACATCCACGCAGTTTAACGCTGAAGTTTCAGGTTACGGATTTTTAGCGCTGGCGGTTTTAATTTTTGGCCAGTGGAAACCCGGGCACATTTTATCCGCCGCCTTTTTCTTCGGACTGATGAAAGCGATATCTTCCGCGTCTTCGGGCATACCTTTCCTGAGCGCGATTTCCATTCCAAGCGTCGTCTACAAAATAATCCCCTACGTAACCACGCTGGTCGTTCTCGCGTTCAGTTCAAAATCTTCGCAGGCTCCGAAGGCGGAAGGCATACCTTATGACAAAGGGCGCCGATAATGGAAAAACAATATCATGTTGATTTTGACGACAGCCACGGCGCATTATACGCAATTCTTCCCGGCGACCCGGGGCGAGTTGAAAAAATAGCTTCGCATTTTGATAACCCGCGCTTTTTTCATCAAAACCGCGAATACACTACATGGTTAGGTGAAGTATCGGGAAAAACGGTAATGGCGATTTCAACCGGAATGGGCGGCCCTTCCACCGCCATTGCCGTAGAAGAGCTTTTTAAAACAGGAGTGCGTAACTTTATCCGCATCGGAACCTGCGGCGGCATGGCTCTTCCCGTTCTTGGCGGCGACATTGTTATCGCGACCGGAGCCATACGCATGGAGGGAACTACAAAGGAGTATGTCCCGATTGAATTTCCCGCCGTCGCTAACCTTGACGTTACAAACGCGCTTGTTCAGGCGGCAAAAAATTTAAATCAAAAATGGCATACGGGAATCGTGCAGTGCAAAGATTCTTTTTACGGACAGCACAGCCCCGACCGTATGCCTTCTGGCTATGAGCTAAAAGACAAATGGGAAGCGTGGATAAAAGCAGGATGCCTTGCCTCCGAAATGGAAAGCTCAACCCTTTATATAGTAAGCCAAATACTCGGCGCTCGCGCGGGATGCGTTCTTAATGTGGTGTGGAATCAGGAGCGGGAGAAAGCGGGAATGAGCAATCCTCATTGCCATGATACTGAAGCGGCAATTAAAACAGCGGTGGAAGCGGTGCGGCTTTTGATTGGAATGGAAGGAAAATAATTTATTCTGGCGCATATTATTTTTCTTTTTTGATATTATTTAAAAAAAAGCATTAATTGTTTTTATTGTTGTAATAATATCTAAAAAAAGTAATTATCTTTGACATTTTAAATTTCAAGAAAAAACTAATTGACTTTTTAAAAATATTTAAAAATGATAAGTTTTATCACATAACTTGCGATATATATAATAGCAATAGGAATGACAAATGAAAAACCAAAAATATAATTTTCTGACCCTTGTTTTAGGGACGGGCATCGCCATGATGACTGCTGATTTTTTGATACTGCTGTTCTTTGGCAGTTCTTTTTCCCAGCTTCGCTTCCGGCTTGGTATTCCCGCATTCATTTTTCTGGTTCTTTATTGCGCTATTTTAGGGCAGGGAGCTAAATATTTTGATTATACTTATTTTACAAAGCTGGACGGAGAACAGTATCTGCTTTGGCTTAAAAAAATAGGAGCAGTGCCAATTAAAAGAATCGCCCTTAACGTGGTTACCCATGCCGTTTTTCTTGGGATTGTTTTCTTGGGCAATTATCTGCGCCTTGATCCTTCCATAAAAGGGCAACTGTTTATGACAGCCCTTTCCTTTGGAATGTTGGTAGGAACATTTATTTACGTGACGGGTGACGGTCTTGTTTCCCGTACATTGCTTGCGCATAATTTTACCAAATACCCCCTCGATTGCCGGGAAAAGCGTCAGGAAGCCAAGTCATGGATTATCCCCATGGCGGCAGTTCTTGTAACGCTCCTTTTCACCTGTTCCGTTACCATGCTCGGTATTCATCACTTTGGCGGGAACTTGAATGTGCTTAAAGGAACTGCCGTGTCATTTTTATTGCTGCCGCTGATTATCTTTTTTATCTGTATTTTTTGTCTGGCGTTTAACCTTAAGAAAAACACGGGAGCGACCTACAATTCAGTAATCGCGCAGCTTGAAAATCTTTCATCAGAGCAGAAAGACCTTACAAAGAGAATTTCTATTTGTTCCGTAGACGAACTTGGCACTATCGCCGGTATGGTGAACTCTTTTTGCGAACATCTGGGCGGCGGAATCGGGACGATAAAATACAAAATCAACGGGCTTAACCATACCAGTTTTGAACTTTCCATCAGTATGGGTAAAACGTCTGCCGCAGTGGAGCAGATTTCATTGAACCTTGACAATATGAAGAATCTCATGGTCAAACAGGAAAACGGCGCGGAAGAAGCGGGCAAGGCGGTTGGGAATATTAAAGAAAATATTGACAGTCTTAACAAGATGATAGAACAACAGAGGGACAGCGTAAACATATCGTCTTCCGCCATTGAGGAAATGACAGCTAACATTCATTCAGTAACTCAGACGCTGGTAGAAAACAGTAAAAACGTCGGCGTTTTAACCGAAGCGTCAGAAAACGGCAAGACCGGACTCCAATTAGTCGCGCAGGAGATACTGGAAATAGCCCATGATTCCGAGGGACTGCTGGAAATAAACTCGGTAATGAACAATATCGCAGCCCAGACAAACCTGCTTTCGATGAACGCCGCGATTGAAGCCGCACATGCCGGAGAAGCGGGGAGGGGCTTTGCCGTAGTCGCCGATGAAATCCGCAAGCTCGCGGAGTCGTCCAGCAAACAATCAAAAACCACAGCATCAATGTTGAAAAAAATAAAAGCGTCCATAGACAACATTAGCAAATCCTCCAATGACGTGTTGTCGCGTTTCGGGGCTATAGACTCAAGCGTAAAAACAGTTTCCGAGCATGAACAAAATATCCTAAACGCGATGGAAGAACAGGAAACGGGCGGAAAACAAATATTGGAATCCATAAGCCGGCTGCGAGATTTAACGTCCTCGGTCAAAAATGGGTCTGATAACATGGCGGAATCGGGGGAGATGCTTGTTCAGGAAACCGATCAATTTATAAAAATAAGCAAAGAAACGGTAATAGGCATGAACGAGATACTGAAGGGTATTAATCAGATAAATGTTTCGGTGAACCATGTAAATGACATGAGCTTGGAAAACAACCGTAACTTTGAATCACTAAAACTGGAAACGCAAAAATTTAATAATACCGTAGCTAACGAGAAACAAAAAATCCTTGTTGTTGATGACGACGTTATTCATCTTGAAATGGTGGAATCCGTACTGCGGGATGATTATGAAATATCAACCGCTAAATCGGGCAAAGAAGCGCTTGGCCTATTTTATCAGGGTCTGGTTCCCAAATTAATATTACTGGATTTAATAATGCCTGATATGGACGGATGGGATACTTATGGCAGGATAAAAGCGATAAGCGGCTTGCACGATACCTCTATAGCCTTTTTCACGTCATCAAACGATCCTAAAGACATAAAACACGCGCATGAAATGGGAGCGGTTGATTATATCAAAAAGCCATACAATAACGATGATCTGAAAAAAAGGATAGGGAAAATACTTAATAATTAGAATAACCATCAAGTTATTTTTCCGTCTCCGAATTTTCCTGTAAAGATACATTAATTGCCCTTACTGTTTGATTAACCGTTTTCTTTATATTCTTTAACATTTTTTCGGTAAGTTTATTAATGTCTCTGGAAATGTTATGTTCAGGTTTTAATAAATCGTATGGATTAACTTTTAATCCTGCCGCTATTCCGGCTAAAGTTTCAGGGCTTGGCCATTTTTCTCCTCTCTCAATCGCCCCTAAAAACGGAGATGAAATACCTGCTTTTCCCGCAGTAACCGCCGCTTTCAGCATTGCTCTATGATGAAAGTTCCGTCCATACAGGAATTTTCCCTATTTGTCGCACATTTGTCGCATTTTATTTGGTAGAATATCAAAATGACAAACATTTCAAAGCGAGAAAAATATGCGTGAAAAAAAAGTAAGTTTCAAAATCAAAGTGCTAATCCCAATATTGGCTATATTTATCGTTTCCGTTCTGATCGTCTCATTTATCAATTACAGACTATTGGACTCTTCCGTGAAAACAAAAACCAACGCCAATATGGAAATTTTTGACGACAGCATTTTGGCGCAAATCAGGCATTTGAATATCATACTTGACGCCACCAAACAAACGCTCAACGAAAAACATATTGCTATAGCGAAGACCGTCGTGGATATACTGGACAATACGCCCGGTCTTATGTCGTCAGAAAGATTACTGCGGATAGCGCAGCCTCTTGATATTATAGAATTAAGCGTTGCCAATTCAAACGGCATTATTATCGCCAGCAGCGTCCCTAAATACATAGGCTTTGATTATAAGTTAAACGAAACTACCAACGAGTATATGAAACTGGCAAACGGAACCATAACCGTATTAAGCGAAGAACCTAGAGCGTCCGTGTTCAAAGACGATGTTGGCGACATCAATCATTATACCGGAATCGCAAGGAAAAACGGCGGCTTTATCCAGATTGGTTTTAATGCGGACGTAATCGGCAGGTTACAGAAAGAAATAAATATTAACAAGACTATAAAAGAAACTAAAATAGGACAAAACGGCTTTGGCATGGTGTTATCTAACGGATTTATAACAGCGCACCCAAAAGGAGACAGGTCAGACGTATCGGACAAAGATTGGTATAAAACGGTAAGCTCTGGTAACGGGTTCTCGTGGCTGAATATAGACGACAATCTGTATTACGCTGGTTACAAAAACGAAAACGGCACTACCGTTGTAGCCCTTGTGCCGGAGCGTGATTATCATCAGGAACGCAACCGCCTTCTGCTTGATTCGGTAATGCTTCTGCTTATAACGGTCGTTGTCATAACCGCCTTAATTTATCTGGTTGTTGGCGGACTTCTCCGTCCTGTTAATTATCTGGTAACAGGAATTAGGAAAATCGCTGAAGGAAACTTGGACGCAAGGATAGAGGGCAGTTACAACGATGAGTTTGACAAAATCAAGAATGCCGTGAACTCGATGGCAACGGACATAAAAACGATTTTGGAAGACAAATTGCAAACGGAAAAGAAACTTAATGAAAGCCGTATCTCGATCATGCTTTCCCAGATACAGCCGCATTTTTTATACAACGCCCTCGCCGTCATATCAAGGCTGTGCGACAAAGACCCCGCCGAAGCAAAAAAAGCGACCATAAATTTTTCCAATTATTTAAGGGCAAACATGAATTTATTGGAGCGCACGGAGCCAATACCTTTTGTAAACGAACTAAACCACACAATAGGTTTTATGAATTTGGAAAAAGCCATGTACGGCGAGGCGTTAAATGTTATATACGACATACAAGCGGAAAACTTTAAACTTCCCGCCCTTACCCTGCAACCTATAGCTGAAAACGCCGTAAAGCACGGCATAGGAAAAAAAGAAGGCGGCGGCACTGTTACCATTTCAACAAAGGAGACAGACAGCGGTTATCTTGTTATTATTACCGATGACGGCGCGGGTTTTGATTCCGAAAAAACAATTGATGACGGGCAACAGCACATCGGATTAAACAATGTCCGTTTAAGGCTTTCCGCGCAATGCGGTGGTTCGCTTGAAATAGAAAGCAAACCCGGCGAAGGGACAACCGCTACAATAATTATTCCTAAAAACGGCAATCAAAAAGAGGTACAGGCAAAATGAACATACTCGCCATAGATGACAATGTTATGGCTCTGGAGGAACTTGTTTCATCAATTAAAGAAGCGTGTCCTGACGATGATATTCACAGTTTTTCCAAGCCGTCAGAACTGCTTGACTTTGCAAAAGAAAACATATGCGACATTGCGTTTTTAGACATTGAAATGTGGGGTATAAACGGCATTGAACTTGCGTACAAGTTAAAAGAAATAAACAGTAATACTAATATAATATTTGTTACTGGCTTTTCAGAATACGCCAAGGATTCCTATGCGGTCAAGGCAAGCGATTATGTAATGAAGCCCGTTACTAAAGAAGCGGTTAAAGAGGCTTTAGAAAACCTTCGTTATCCTGTTAAATTAAATAAAGAACTATTAATGGAATTTATAAAAAAATTTTTCCAGTAGTTATGAAATAAAAAAATTGAATACATAAGGGGGCACAAACAAAATGAACATACTCGCCATAGACGATAATGTTTTAGCTCTGGAGGAACTTGTTTCGTCAATTAAAGAAGCGTGTCCAACCGATGAGGTTCACAGTTTTTCCAAACCGTCCGAACTGCTTGACTTTGCGAAAGAGAACGTATGCGACATTGCGTTTTTGGACATAGAAATGTGGGGAATGACCGGCATTGAACTCGCTCAAAAAATCAAAGAAATTAACGGCAAGACCAACATCGTATATGTAACCGGATATTCAAAGTACGCGCTGGATTCCTATACGGTCAAGGCAAGCGATTATGTAATGAAGCCCGTTACCAAAAAAGCGGTTAAAGAAGCTCTGGAAAACCTTCGTTTTCCTGTCAAGACGGAACCCGATAAAAGGGTGCGTGTGCAAACCTTCGGTAATTTTGAAGTTTTTGTAGACGAAAACCCGGTTTTGTTTACCCGTTCCAAAACAAAGGAATTATTTGCCTATCTTGTAAGCAGAAAAGGGGCGTTATGCAGTAATAACGAAATAATCGCCGTAATTTGGGAAGACAAAGACGACTCACCCGCTACGCAAAGCCACTTCCGGCACTTGGTAGCCGATTTAATCAAGACGCTAAAATCTTTGAATGTCGAAGACATAATAATCAGAAAATGGAAAAATTTAGCCGTCTCCCCTGACAAACTGTCATGCGATTTTTATGAAATGCTTAACGGCAACGCAAAAGCGGCTAATTCCTACGCGGGCGAATTCATGGCGCAGTACAGTTGGGCTGAAATTGACGCCGCTTATCTGGAAAGCAAAAGAAAATAATTTATCGCGCTTTGTCGCATATTTGTCGCGCCTTGTTTTGTAGGATACAACAAGGGGTTATTATGTCCGATGAATTTCATCCCGTTACCGTTAAACTTAAAAAAGACGCGTATATCTTTGTGGAAGGAAAACAAAACGCCGACAAATTTTACATTATCAAACAAGGCAAAGTGCGGATTATCCGCGAAGCGTTAACCGATGAAACAGGAAGCGTGTTAGGACACGGGGAAATGTTCGGACTTATTTCCACAATGGCGGCGCACGGCTATATTGAATCGGCGGCAGCCGTGACGGACGTTACCTTGCTGGCGGTAGAACGGAAACAATACGGAAGCCTTATCCGTAAAGTCAATACCATAGCCGTCAACAGCATAAAGGCTTTTTCCCAAAGACTGCGGGAATTGGACATCGCCCTTTCGCAACGGACGTTAAAAAACACCGCTTCCGCCGATCCTTCGCACATAGTTCAAATAGGCGAATATTACAAAAACTCAGGCAAACTAAAATCGGCGTTATACGCATACCGCCAATACCTTGCCCTCTGCCCCGATGCGTTTGATATAGACGATATTAAGGCAAATGTAGCTGAAATGGAAAATTCCGTTACTGAGACAAGGCTGGAATACTCGCCTGACAAAATGATACAGAAATATCCAAAAGAACACCTGCTTTTTGCCGAAGGCGAAACCGGGCATACCATGTATATCATTCAGGACGGTTCGGTAAAAATAACAAAGATTGTTGACAATAAAGAAATTATCCTTGCGGTTCTTGGCAAAGGCGATATTTTCGGCGAAATGGCGCTGTTGGAAGACAAGCCCCGCGCCGCCACCGCCGAAGTTTACGAAGACTGCACATTATTGGCGGTTAACCGAAAAAATTTTTCAAATCTCATAAAAGATCAGCCCGATATGGTAGTCCGCATGGCGACTTTAATGTCCGAACGCATTTGGTTTCTCTACCGCCAGCTTGATAACACCTTCATAGAAAATCCGTTAGGGCGCATTTATGACGCTCTGCTTATCCAGCTTGAAAAAAACCGTGTTGACATTAACAGTGGAGAACCGTATCAATGTAGTTTCGGTATTAAGGAATTAATGGGTATGGCGGGTATGCCAGAATCCGAGAACAAATATCTTACCCGCAGAGTCATAGGTGACGGAAAATTGATCTTTAAGGACGAAAAAATCCAGATTAACAAAATCTCGGACATACTAAAAGAGTCCGCATTCTACCGCAGAGCGCAAAAAATAGCCGAGAACAGAAAAATTTAATTTCCAACCCTGATAATGAAAATTTTAATTTTTTTTCTCTTTTTTCCTTATTTGTCGCGCTTTTGTCGCGCCTTGTTTTGTAAAATATTCCATAAAGGCGGATTTTTTAGTATGGGTGAAGGGGAAAAAAAACAAAGATTAAAAGTGCGTTTTTCCATCGGCACTAAGCTGATAACCATTATTTCCATAATCGTATTGGTTTCACTTGGATCTATAACTGCGTTGGTTTCATGGCTGGTTCATGGAGATTTGAAAGTATCCGCCGAGGAAAACAACTTCGAGGTGAACCGTCGCGCCGCCGCCGAAACTGAACAGACCCTTGAAAAAATGCGCCTGCTTTCCTTGGCGTTTTCCCGCACGGCGGAGTTTGTGAAAAACGGAGACGCAATACAGGAAGAAGCAAATTATTTCTTCACGCAGAACCCGCAAATTGCGGCTCTTTTTTATACGACAACCCTACCCTCCGAGTGGTCAGACAGGGTGCTCGTCAACGAGCGTTTTTTCCTTACGCGGGGAATTGATACAACGCTTGTGGACGCTTTTTGCGGCAATAGCGTAAAAATGCTGAAAAACGCCGGGATGGGGCGGACAATACTCGTCAACGCCTCGCCCCTGTTTAACAAAGCGCAAAGTTCAGCGTATCTTGCGGCGATATTTTTCCCCATACAGGGAGGAAGCGGCTGCGTTCTGTTCTCGACCGAAAACCTGAACGAAAGTTTCGGCATGGGTGTAAATACGTCATACCTTATAAACGCGGACGGCGATATTGTAGCGGACGCCGACATGGAAAGAGTAAAAATTGCCGTGAATCTGTCGGAACAGGATATTATCAAACAGATATTTAACAGCCCAGACAGGAGCAAGCAGATGTTAGCCGAAATTGACGTTCAGCTAACGCAAAATTATTCGTCGTCTTCCCTCTTTTCCTACTTGTGGGAAAAAATCAATAAAAACAGCAAACAGAAAGAAATCAAAAAAGTACGCTACTACCTTGCCTATACTCGGCTGAATACCGCAGGGAGCGTCGTAGTCACCACAATTGAATACGACAAGGTTTTTGAAGGCATAAACGCGACCACGCGGCGCAACCTCTACCTGACCGCCGCGATATTATGTCTCTCTATAATGTGCATCTGGTTTTTTGCCAAAAGCATTTCTGTGCCGCTTAAAACTCTGGCGGAGGCGGCGCATACGATAGAAGGCGGCGTCTTTGACATTAAACTTCATCCCACAAGCCGTGATGAAATCGGCGTGTTAACGTCCAGTTTTGGAAAGATGTGTTCCGCGTTAAGCATTTTCGGCAAGTTTACAAACCGCGACATCGCGGTACAGGCCATGCGCGGAGAAATTAAACCGGGCGGCCTGTCCAAACACGCGACTATCTTTTTTTCGGATATTCGCGGCTTTACCGAAAAATCGGAAAACTTTGTAAAAGCATTCGGCAGCGAAGCTTCCGACCGCATTGTTTTTTGGCTTAACGAATATTTAACCCGCATGGTCGAATGTGTTGAAAAGACCAACGGCATTATTGATAAATTTATCGGCGACGCGGTAATGGCCCATTGGGGAACGGCAAGTACCGCGGGAAGCCCGCAGGAAGACGCCCTTAACTGCGTCAAGGCGGCGCTTATGATGAGGGTGGCACTGTATAAAATAAACAAAGACCGGAAAAAAGATAACTTGGGAAACCCGCCCATCAGCATCGGCTGCGGCATCAACACCGGAATAGTTACCGCCGGGCAGATCGGCTCCGAGCTTCGCATGGAGTACACCGTAATAGGCGATCCGGTTAATCTGGCATCCCGCGTGGAAGCGCTGAACAAGCCCCTGGGTACGGACATTCTGATTACTGAAAATACGTACAACATGGTAAAGGAACATCTTATTGTCGAGGAAATGCCCCCTGTTACGGTAAAGGGAAAAGAAAAACCGGTGCGTCTTTTTGCCGTTGTAAATCATGTTTCTGTTCAATCAGGCCCCAAGACTTTGGCGGAAGTGCGGAAACTGTTGGGTATTAAGCCGCCTGATATTTCAAAAGCGAATGTCAACGCCGAAGAGCTCAAATACAAAATCGGCGGTAAATAAAAATGAGCGGCGAAAAGAAATCAAAAGGCAAATTCCGGCTTGTGGATTTTCTTGTTATCCTGCTCTGCCTTTCGGGGGCGGCTTACAGCGTCAACCTGTTTTGGGAGGATTTGTTTCAAACCCTCAACGGGCAGAACAAAACTCCCATAGGGACCGTTTCCATAAAAAGAAACATCGTCCAGCGCCGTATGTCGGACAGGGTAATATGGGACAGGCTGATTAGAGAAACGCCCGTATATTCCAATGACATGATCCGCGTGGGGGATAATTCCGAAATTGACCTTCATGTAGGCGGCAATGATGTTACGATAAATCAAAACACGCTTCTCCGCCTTCGCTACGACAAAGAAACAGACGAATTTCAAATTGATCTTTCATCAGGCAGCATAGGGCTTGTTACCGATCCCGAAGGCGGCAGCGTTGTTTTGAATATCATGGGTAAACAGATGAAAGCCGGGCCGGGTACCGCTCTTAACGCAGCCGCCGGGGAAAACGGTGTGGCTCTGCAAGTCAGCAAAGGTTCGGCGGTAATTACGGAAGATGGGCATGACCGCGAACTTGGCGCGGGAGAGGCAATTTCAATGGACAGCGAAGGTTCAATCCGCTCTGAACCCGCAGTGTTTGTCATTCAGCCTAAACCTAACGCCCTTTACCGTAAAAGCGCCGATGTGCCGCTTAATATTGCTTTTTCATGGAACAGAATCAACCTTCAGCCTGATGATACGCTGCGCCTTGAAATAGCAGGAGATCAATCTTTCAGCCGTTCCGTCCGTACCCTAAACGAGCTTAACGATTCGGCGCAGACGGCTCTTTCCGCAGGTCTTTGGAACTGGCGGCTGACTTACAACGGCGCAATTCTTGATTCGGGACATTTCACCATAACGGACGCCGAAGGAATTGAACTGTTAAGCCCCTCGAAAAACAATCAGTTTTTTTATGAAACCGAACCGCCAAAACTGTATTTCCAGTGGTCGCAAATTGAAGATGTTTCGTATTGCATTTTGGAAGTGGACGTTACGCCTGAATTCAGAAACCCCATTATCAAAAAGCAGATAACGTCTGCATCTTTTTCCGATTCAAGCCTTACGGAAGGAATTTGGTACTGGCGCGTAACGCCCGTTTTTTCTCAAGCCAATGAAGGCGACGCCGTTAATCCGCGCCCGTCAACTTTCCGCATAGTTAAAGGCGAAGAACCTCAAACCCCGTCTTTCACCTCTGCTGAAGAACCCGCGCAAACACCCCGCCAACCGCAAGTTACGCCCGTTCCGCTTCTTCCCGCGCCCGCGAACCGCCAACCGGCAGACGGATACCGTATCGGCATAGAAGAACTTGAAAAAGTTAACGTCAATTTTAATTGGTCGGCGGTAAACGGGGCAAACGCTTATATTTTTACGCTTTATCAGGAAACCAACAACGGACGGTGGCTGATCACGCAAATAGGCCCTGAGAACCGCACTTCATGGTCAATTGATATTAAAACTCTCGGACGAGGAATTTTCCTCTGGCGCGTAGAGGCGGTAAAAGCGGGGCGTAACAATGAAATTGAACAGCATGGAAACCCGGTGGAAAACCGCTTTGTCGTGGACATTCCACGCGCGGGACCCATAAAGATAATTAACGGGCCAGAGGTTACGCCATGACGAACAGAATTACACTTTTTGTTTTTTTAACGGCGTCGTTTTTATTTAGCCGTCCCCTGTGGGCGCAATCATCTAGTAGCGGCGGTGGACGCTATGTCATTGAACAGCGTTATGTGCAAACGATTGAATGGATAGGGGACAAATACACCATTAAATATGAAATTGTCATAGAAAAAAACGAAGACGGCAATTACAAAACGTATATACGGGAATTTACCGAAAAGCCAAGCGTTCAAGTTTCCCTGCCTTTGGGAAAATACCGTTACAGGATAATCCCATATGATTACCTGGAACACCCCGGAGACGCGTCGGACTGGATAAACATTGAAATAAAACCCGCCCCTATCGCCAGGGTTGAAGTGCAGAAAGCGGATGACGGAAGTTACATCCTTCAGCCTTATGAAGATGAACAGACAGTACCAAGTGTCAATGAAACCAATAAACTGTTTAATTTATATGTAAGCGCCTCATGGACTCCGTTAATCCCCATCTACGGAAGAATACAGGAAATTTTCGGAAATGAATTTTATACCGCCGGCGCGTCTGTCCGTTTTGGCGTTCTCTACAATAAACTGCGATGGTTTAATCCCGGCATTGAACTGTCAACGTCATGGTACGCCCTTAACAACGCCAAAAGTATTGATACGGTCGGCATAAAAACAGGAGTAACAGGTTTTAACATTGTCGCGCAAAAACCTCTGCCCCACAGGATGGCTGTTACGCTTAAAGCGGGAGCCGCCATTCTCTTTCAAGTAAGCGAAATAAACATTGAAGATTATTCGTTTTCATTGGGAGGGTTAATACCCCAAATAAATCTTGAAGCGTCCTTCCTTTGGTTTGCGTATAAACAATTATATTTAGAAGCCGGTATTGGTTTTCACCATTTATTTAACAAACCCGGCAATTCAGGCTGTCTGCGCCCATGGATCGGCGCGGGCTGGCAATTTTAACTAATGAGGAATGAGCAATGAGCAATGGAGGAAAAATGAGTATACCAAATAGTAAAGAGCAGGCAGCAGATAACAAAACAAATAGCAATGAACAAATAGCAAACAGCAAAGCAAGATACAACAATCTTAACTTTGCTCTTTGCTCCCTGCTATTTGTTATTTGCTTTTTGGCAATAACAGGCTGCGGCCCAGATCCGTTTTATATACCGACAGTGTTCATTGAAGGCGTGCCGGAAACCGGTACGGCGGGAACTCCTCTTGCCCTTACCGCAACAATAAGGCCCGTCTTTGCGAGCAATAAAGATATTATTTGGTCTGTTAAAAACGCGGGAACTACAGGGACTGTTATAAGCGGAAATATCTTAAAAGCCGATGCGGACGGAACAGTTGTAATAACGGCAAGAATACCAAACGGCAAAGCGGAAGGAAAGGATTATACCCAGGATTTTATCATTGTTATCGGCTCCGGCGCTCCGATTACGGACAAAGACAAAAAATTTACTATTGAAATTCATAAATCAGGCGATGAATCAGACGATGCCCTAACAGCGTCTCCCGATAAAGGCATTGAAGGCGTTACAGTTACGCTTACCTACACGGTCGCAAATACGAAGCATTATAACCAACTGGACTTCGGCGGCGTTTCCGCAACAATCGCCTCGGTGACAGAAGCCGGAACCGGAACTAGAACCTATGTCATAAACGCCGCAGACTCCGCTGACGACGTTATCACCATTACCGCAATATTTGAACATACCGATCTGGTAATTGACCACATTGCTTTCAGCGAGCATAACGAAGGGCATATAACCAAAACTTACGGCGACCCGGCGTTCACAAACGCTGTTACTAACGCGCACAAAGGAAGCGGAGCAATCACCTATCACAGCGATACTCCAACAGTCGCCACGGTGGATAATTCGGGACAGGTAACGATTCATAGACACGGTTCCGCCGTCATTTCCGCTGAGAAAGCGGCTGACTTAGTTTACGCCCACGCGCAAACAACCTACACGCTGACAGTTGCTCCCAAGCCCGTAACTATAACAGGGCTGTCGGCAAGCGACAAGCAATATGACGGCACGACAACGGCAACAGTTACAGGAACAACGGTAATCAGCGGATTGATCAGCGGTGATGATGTAACTGTCATTGCCGGAACCGCCTCATTTGAAAGCATGGCGGTAGGTACTAATAAATTCGTTACCTTCAGCGGTTATTCGCTGACAGGCGCGGACATGGGTAATTACAGCCTTTCGGCACAGCCCGCAACTGTTACGGCGAATATTACCAAAGCCTCAGGCGCATCCGTAACCGCGCCGACCGTAAACGGTACACCCACAAGCGACACTATTACCGTTAACGCGGCAAGCCTGCAAACGGCAACAGGGCAAAGCATAGAATACGCCATCAGCACAGCGAGTAACGGAACAGGCCTATCTGCATGGCAGAGCGGCACAACCTTTAGCGGATTGACAGCAAACACTACATACTTTGTCTATGCGCGTTCAGCTTCAAACGAGAACTACAACGAAGGCGTGCCAAACGTCAGCGCGGGGATTACAACCGTCGAATCTCCCACCTACGGCATCAGCCTTTCTACGTCTGGGACATACATTTTTACCGCTGTGGAGTATGGCTACGGTGCGCAAAGCCCGCTGACGGTAACTGTTACCAACACCGGCAATCAGGCAACAGGCGCTCTGGATATTGCGCTGTCGGGGGCAAATTCCGGCAGTTTCACCCTTTTAAAAACATCAATAACAACGATTGCCACAGGCGGGTCTGATACATTTACTGTCTCGCCGGCAACCGGGCTTGACCTGGAGACTTATACCGCAACCGTTACCATTTCCGGCGGCAACGGCATTACGGCGAGTTTTGGCATCAGCTTTACAGTCCATGACATCACTGCTCCCACACTTACATTAGATAACATAATTCGGCAAAGCGACACACTGGCAATGGTAAGCTTTACCACCAATGAAGCTGGCACGGCGTATTACCTTGTGCAGAACGTAGGCGTAGCCGCGCCCACAAGCGCACAAGTCAAAGCGGGTACATCCCTCGGCGCGGTCGATTACGGCGCGAACAGCAACAAGGCCGTAACGCTGACGGCGGGAGCGAAAGACATTTACGTAGTTGTCGAGGATGCGGCAGGCAACATCAGCGAGCCGCTCAAAATTGAGGCGGAGGCGCACGTCACCATCATAAGGGTGGACGGGACACCAATTGTCGGCGACCTCATTACGATAGGAACAAACGATACCGTTACTCTTACCACAGAAAAAACTTACGAAAGCTATCGATGGTCTGTCAACGGGGTTGCACAAACCGGAGAGACTAAAACTGAATACACCTTTTACGCTAGTGGCAGGCAAGTCGACAAGACTTACGCTATTGTCGTGCTTGTGTTCAAAGACGGCGTGCCCTATTCCAAGGCAATCACCATAAGGATACAAAGTTAGACAGAAAATTATCGCCGTTCTGCGTTACCAACTATGTCCGCCCCGTTCCTCCTTGCGGGGTTTCCCTAGTGCCGTCAATTTGTCGGCGGCACTATTTTTATCGCGCTTTTGTCGCACTAAAAAATAAATAAAAATCTGTTAAAAACTTCTCTATCTGTCGCACATTTGTCGCGCCTTGTTTTGTATAATTTTTATTCAAATTAATTAAGGAGGCGTTATATATGAAAAAAATTATCCTTCTTGCCGTGCTGGTTCTTGCCGGCATGAACCTTTACGCGCAAGAGAATAAAGCCGCTCTGGGCATCGGGCTTGAGTGGAACATGAATTCAAGGAAAGACTTCGGCGGCGGCGCGGCTTTCGGTTTTGACTACACCCTTCCCCGGTCCCTCGCCCTGGGCTTGAATTTTTGCGCCAGCTATAACTTTACCAATGCGGTCGTCTTTGAAGTTGCCGACATGATCCGCTGGTATTTTATGGGGAAAGGGCATACGGGGTTTTTTCTCCAGGCCGATTTGGGAGCTTTCCTTATGCTGGAAGACGGCGAATTAAGCCCGTACTTTTTGGGAGGACTGCGAGGCGGTTACCGACTGCCTTTAGGTTCCTCGTTTTATCTCGAACCTTACGGACGTATCGGCTACCCCTTTATCTTTGGCATTGGGGTAATGACCGGATATAAATTCAAATAAAAAGGAGCATTTATGAAAACCATTAAAAGAAACCTGATGTTAGCAGTTCTGGGAGTTGCACTCATTACAACCGCCTGCGAAAACTACTTTCTACAGAAAGATACAGCCGCCGTTACCAAGACAAATTCCGACACAATCAACGTCAACCTGAGCGGAACAATCACTGTTAGCCCCGCAAGCGGCGTTACCATCAACACGGAACTGACCGCAACGTACAGCGGAAACGAACCTGTCAGCTACCAATGGAAAAAAGACGGAATCGATGTCGGCGCAAATTCCAAAAAATACACGCCGACCACAGCGGGAACTTACACCGTAACGGTAAGCGCGGAAGGGTACAACCCAAAAACCAGCGCGGTGGTTGATGTAAGCGATCCATCCCTTCCCAATCTTTCGGGAACAATCACTATCAGCCACAACAGCGGCGTTACCGTCGACACAGAACTGACTGCAACGTACAGCGGGGGTGAAACCGTCAATTATCGGTGGGAAAAAGACGGAATCCCTGTAGGCACAAACTCCAGCAAGTACACGCCTACCGAACCGGGAAGCTACACAGTTACCGTAAGAGCGGAAGGGTATAATCATAAAACCAGCGCGGCGGTCTATGTTATCGCCGCCACCGACTATGGCACGCCGGGCTTTGCCTTTGAATTTCTCTACAGCGGCCCCAATGCCGGAACCTACCGCATCTGGGCAGGCAGTATAACCTCAGGCGATGTGATAATACCGGCAACCCACAACGGCAGGGCAATAACGGAAATCGGCGTTGATTATGATAATGAGAGTAACTTTGCCAAAGAATCATTTCAGTGGCTTGATATTACCAGCATAAGCATCCCCGACACGGTAAAGGTTATCAGCAAGCTCGCATTTCTGGGCTGTTACGACCTTAGCGCAATAAACGTTGATCCCAATAATCAAAACTACAGTTCTGAACAGGGCGTACTGTATAACAAAAATAAAACTACCCTAATACATTATCCGGCTGAGAAAACAGGCGTTTCTTTTAACGTGCCGGACAGCGTTACCGTAATTGAGGAGTTTTCTTTTCAAGGAAGCGCCAACCTTGCCAGCGTATTCATACCCGACAGCGTTAAAAGCATTGGGGATGAAGCTTTTAGGTATTGCGAAAAACTTGAAAGCGTAAGCATAGGAAACGGCGTTACCAGCATTGGAAATTGGGCTTTTGGATCTTGCAACAACCTTGAAAGCGTAACCTTTACGCCAACCAGTAAGGTTGCCAGCATTGGAGATGGCGCTTTTGCCGGTTGCGACCTTACCAGCATAGATATACCCGACAGCGTTACCAGCATTGAGCATAATGCTTTTTACGGTTGTACCAGCCTTACCAGCGTAACCTTTAAAGGCACGATCCCTTCGGATAGGTTTACTGATAATGCGTTTGATGGCGACTTGCGTGACAAGTTTTACGCAACGGACTCAACTAACGGAACGGCTGGAACGTATAAAACAACCGCACCGGTAAGCAGTAGTTCGACGTGGACGAAACAGCCGTAACAAAGAAACAAATGGTAGTGATTAGAGTTTCTATTCACTACCCGCTAATTAGAGTAACGCCCCGTTCCTCCTTGCGGGTTTCCCCTAGTGCCGTCAAGAAATTGGCGGCACTTTTTTTTGTCGGCTTGACTTTCAGGTAGAAAAGAGGTATATTATAGGCATGGGAAAAGAAAAAAAACCAATACAGCCAAACCCGGAATTTAGAGAAAATCTTGGCAAGTTATTACTGGATTTGTCAAAATTGACGTTTGCCAGTTTCATTTTGGGGGGAATATTAAAAGGCGAATTGCCGCAGTATATTTTAATAGCGGCGGGCTGTGTTGTTTTTGTGATTTTAGCAGTCACCGGATTGATATTTTCTTCACGAAAAAAGAGCAGGAGTTAATTATGTGGTTAGTAGTATTTATGGCAGTTTGTACCGTTCCACTCGTTGTTTTAGGTTGTGTCTGTTTGTGGCGTGAAAACCAATGGGAAAAGCACAACGAGCCTAAAGCCGCCTAATGGCAAAAAAACCGACTGACGAAGAAGCGTGGGCGCTCCAAAACAAGTAATAGGCGACATGGTACGTGAAAAAGTAATGATGTCAACCGCTAGTTAAAAGAAAATAGGGTTGTTCGGAATTAGTACCCCGCGCTTGACACCGGAATCGTGATCAGGCGTGTTTTTGTTTCACATTTTTTTAAAAACCCTCTATCTGTCGCACATTTGTCGCACCTTGTTTTGTATAATTTTTACACTAAAAAAAACACCGTGTCGGTTCACTCCTTTTCCGTCACGGATTTCCCCTAGTGCCGCCAAGAAATTGGCGGTACTATTTTTTTGTCGCACATTTGTCGCACTTCGTTTTGTATAATTTTTAGTACAATGGACTATAACAACATTTTTTCAATACCAGTTTCCAAAAAACGCCAGACTTCCATGCGGCGCAGATTTATCGCTTTTTCTTCTATTTTGTTTCTGCTCATCTTCATTCCCGGAAGTTTAACATTTATCATTTTAATGAACAAAATCCAGTATGATAACGCCGGACAAGAATTAACGCAAATTATTGAAATTGAACGGCTAAAACTGGAAGCGTCCATAAACAGTGAAATTGCCATTATTTTAAGAATGGCTGATTCCCCCTTGATACAGTGGCACTTCCTTAACCCCGACGACGAAAGAATGAAGCAAATGGCATTAGCTGAAATAGCCGGATACCAAAAGTCCCTAGAACACAGCGCGATATTTTGGGTAAATGATAAAGATAAAAAATTCTTTTTCAATGACGGCTACGCATATACCGTTGATACGGAAAATCCAAGTAATTACTGGTATTCAATGACCATGAATCAGTCGGAAAAATACAATTTCAATATCAATTTTAACCCCGACTTAAACGTAACCAACATCTGGATTAACACGGCGGTTTACGACAATCGGCATAAACCCCTCGGCATTGTAGGGGCGGGAGTGAATCTGACCGATTTTATTAATGGCATATATAAAGATTACAATGGGGATGCGGAACTGTATTTTTTCAACTCAGCCGGGGAAATAACAGGGGCAAACAACATCAGTCTAGCCGCTAACAAGGCAAAAATAACTGAAGCTCTTGGTCAAATTGGCGAGAAACTTATTTCCATGACAAAAAGATTAAAAGATGAGGAAATAAAATACACATGGATAAAAGACAATAAGGAAATAGCCGCAATCGGTTTTATTCCGGTTTTAGACTGGCATATAACCGCCGTGCTTCCTTTTACAAATACCGCCTTTCTCCATACCGGCATGACCGTTCTTTTTAGTATAATGATGACGGTCATTTTTGCCGTTTTTGTATTTTTCAATATATTTATTTTCGTAATACTTGAACCGCTAAACCAGGTGGTAAGAACAATAAATCAAACTTTTGCCGACTGGGATTTGAAACCCCAGGAAGGCGAACATCATAAAGACGAAGTTGGAACCTTCCGTGAATTCTTCCACTTGACCATAATCGATCAGCTTACCGGAATTTACAACAGGCGGTATCTTGACGGCAACTTAAAAAAAATAATTAAACTCCATTCCCGTACCAGAGGCAGCCTAAGCGTATTAATGATAGACATAGATTATTTTAAAAAATACAATGACGCTTACGGACATGACGCGGGAGATAGCTGCCTTACAGCGGTAGCGTCCGCCCTTTCCCAATGCATAACCAGAGACGATGATTTTATCGCAAGATACGGCGGCGAAGAATTTACCGTTGTCCTGCCGAATACCGATGACAAAGGAGCACACTTGATTGCGGATAAAATGTTAGAAAAAATGCGTGAGATCAAAATACCCCACAAAGCAAGCGATATAGCAGATTATGTTACTGTCTCCATTGGCGGTACAACTGGAATCATTAATCTTTTGCAACATGGGGGCGATTATATCAAAGCCGCCGATGAAGCGTTATATGAATCCAAAAAAAATGGGCGTAACAGGTACGCATTTTTGAAAACCCCTTGAATTTGTCGCATATTTGTCGCGCCTTGTTTTATAAAATTATTTTTATTATGACAATTTTTATCAAACTAAAAACTTTTATTAGAAGTCGGTATATAAGAATCAGACATGATTTTTCCTTGTTCATGTATAACATAAAACAAGTGAAACTTATAAAGAAAAAAATAATAGAACAAGCTATTTATAGCAAAGGAGAAAAAGAATGAAATTAAGCGTCAGGATTCCCCTGCTTATCGGCGTTGTCGTGTTTGTAACATCTGCCAGCCTTGGGCTGTTAGCTCTGCGGCTCAGTACCAAAGCATTGACAGACTCCGTTATAGGGGCGGTAGAGGCTGAGAACATGGCAAATGCAAAACTTATGAGTACCCTTCTAAACTGGGAACTCAGCATACTCTATGAAATTGCAAACAGACCCAGAATCCGTACTATGGATTGGGAGATTGTCTACAATGATCTAATCTCCGAAGTTCCCCACATTAAAGCCCAACAAATGGCGTTAGTTTTAACGGACGGCAAGTATACGAGCATAGTAAATACCACCACCAACAATGTAGTTGATAGGTCTTATTTCAAAAAAGCAATGGCGGGACAAAACAACATTGATATAGTCGTAAGCCGCGCAACCGGCAAACCGGTAATTGTAATGGCAGTACCAATTTTCCAAAGCAATGCAAGCGGCGCTCCCGTCATCGGAGTGTTAATGGCGGAAAAGGACGGCGTAGATTACTTGACGGATATTATGCTTGCAAATTTAAAAAAACTCCTTACCAAGCGGCTATTGTTACATGATGGATGTTTCTCAGGCGCAGGCGGTTACCATCGCCCACCCAAACAAAGACATGGTTATCAAACGTTTTATGCCGGAAGAAGAAGCTAAAAGCAATCCGGCGTTTGCTACTTTGGCGGCAATGCTTGCCAAATCAAAAAAGGAAAGAAAAGGAGAAACAGATTATACATATAACGGAAAAAAATTAGTAGGTACTTATAATGAAATTCCCACATTCGACAATTGGATATTGTACAGCTCAATTGAAAGGAAAGATATTGACAACCAGCTTATAGGAGAGAGGAATTCCATCCTTATAGTAGGCATCATAAGTATTATTGTAGGAATTGTCATAGCGTTTTTTATCGGAACGTCAATTGCCAAACCTGTCGCCAGTGTGGCGAATAATCTAAAAGACATTGCCGAAGGCGAAGGGGATTTAACCCAGACCATTCCGGTACAATCCAATGACGAAGTAGGCGACCTTGCCCGTTACTTCAACAAAACATTGGAAAAAATAAAAAACCTTATTGTAAATGTCAAAGGAGAAACTGAGACATTATCCGGTATAGGTAACGACCTTGCCAGCGACATGAACGAGACCGCCGCCGCAGTGAACGAAATTAACGCCAATATCCAGAGTATCAAAGGCAGAATTATCAACCAGAGCGCCAGCGTCAGCGAAACCCATGCGACTATGGAACAACTTACCGTAAACATTCATAAACTCAATGACCATGTTGAAAACCAGACTATACATATGTCGCAAGCTTCGTCCGCCATTGAGCAGATGATGGCAAATATCAGTTCGGTTACCAACACGCTGATTAATAACGCAAGTAATGTGAAGACATTAAGGGAAGCCTCCGAAGTGGGACGCTCCGGCTTGCAGGAAATGGCGGGGGACATTCAAGAAATATCCCACGAATCCGAAGGCTTGTTGGAGATTAACGCTGTGATGAAAAACATCGCAAGCCAGACAAATTTACTTTCGATGAACGCTGCTATAGAAGCGGCGCACGCGGGGGAAGCGGGCAAGGGCTTCGCCGTAGTAGCCGATGAAATCCGCAAACTGGCTGAAAGCTCCGGCGAACAGTCCAAAACAATTGGCACAGTGTTGAAAAAAATAAAAAGCTCAATTGACAAAATAATGCATTCTACGGAAAACGTGCTTGGTAAATTCGCTGCGATTGACACAAGCGTAAAAACAGTCGCGGATCAAGAAGAAAGTATCCGCAAATCAATGGAGGAACAGACAACGGGGAGCAAGCAGGTACTTGAAGGTGTCAGCGAAGTAAACGAAATAACTTTGCAGGTTAAAAGCGCGTCCAATCAAATGCTTGAAGGCGCGAAGGAAGTGATACAGGAAAGCAGTAATCTTGAAAAAGCAACTCAGGAAATAACCGGCGGCATGAACGAGATGGCAACTGGCGCGGATCATATAAATCTAGCGGTAAACCACGTCAATGGGGTAAGTACCAAAAACCGCGAAGCCATAAATGATTTAATGCGGGAAGTATCGCGGTTCAAAGTGGAATAATTTAAGCATACGGCAGGAGGAGTTTAAAATGAAATTATTCAAATCTCTCAGATTCCGGTTTGCAGTTCTTTTCTCTGTTTTTATTATTGCGCTGATTGGAATAATGTCCATATTGGAAATACGCAAAATGTCAAAAACAGTTACAGAGACCTTTGCTACACAGGGAGCTTTCATTGTGGATAAAGCGGCATCCCTTATTGACGGAGATTCCTTTGAGGTGCTTGCGAAATCCATGGACTCAAGCGATCCCTTTTATGAAGAAACCAGGGTTAAATTGCTGGAATTAAAAAACTTTTCAGGGTGTAAGTATCTATACACTATGGCTCCGGTAAAAGATAGTATTTGGCAGTTTGTCATTGACGGAAGCGTGGAACCGGACGACATTGAAAATTTCTCCAATATCGGGGACGAGGAAGATACCATCAGTTATGACAATGCATTCAGAAGAGCGTGGACTTCGGGAAAAACGGAACATGGCAATTTGGTAAATCAGGAAGGATGGGGTTGGCTGGTTTCGTTCTACATTCCCATCAAAAATTCCAATGGGAAGACTGTGGGAATAGCCGCTTGTGATTATGACGGTGAATACCTTCATGACACCATCGTTGCGAATGTGTGGCGGCAGATTATCATCGGGGGAATTTCCGTACTGTTCGGCCTTGCGCTGGTCTTGTATTTACTGCGGCAGATTTTTTCGCCTCTCGGCAAAATCAATTCTATCCTGAGAGAAATTTCAATGGGCGAAGGCGATTTGACCGGAAGAATTGAAGCGGGCAGGGATGACGAGATTGGGGAACTGGCCGGTTATTTTAATCTTACAATGGAAAAAATACGAAACCTTATAGGGACAATAAAATACAAAATCAACGGGCTTAACCATACCAGTTTTGAACTTTCTGTTAATATGGGCAAAACCTCTACAGCCGTTCAGCAGATTACATCAAATCTTGACAGCATGAAGACGCTAATGGTCAAACAGGAAAACGGAGCGGAAGAAGCCGGCAATGCTGTAGAAGCAATTAAAGAAAACATTGACAGCCTTAAAAAAATTATTGAAGAACAAAACGACAGCGTAAATATGTCGTCTTCCGCCATTGAGGAAATGACAGCTAACATTCATTCGGTAACCCAAACGCTGATTGAAAACAGCAAAAATGTCACCACTTTAACGGAAGCGTCCGAAAACGGTAAAACCGGACTCCAGACAGTAGCGCAGGAGATACAGGAAATAGCCCATGATTCCGAGGGGTTACTGGAAATAAATTCAGTGATGAACAATATTGCCGCCCAAACAAACCTGCTTTCGATGAACGCCGCGATTGAAGCGGCTCATGCCGGAGAAGCGGGAAAGGGCTTTGCCGTAGTCGCCGATGAAATCCGCAAACTCGCCGAGTCGTCCAGCAAACAATCAAAAACCACTGCTACAATGCTCAAAAAAATAAAAGCGTCCATAGACAACATCACCAAATCTTCCAATGACGTGTTAGCGCGTTTCGGGGCAATAGACTCAAGCGTAAAAACAGTTTCAGAACATGAGAAAAATATCCTCAATGCAATGGAAGAACAGGAAACAGGCGGCAAGCAAATACTGGAATCCATAAGCCGTTTAAGGGACATAACCCACTCGGTTAAAAAAGGGTCTGACGACATGACAAAATCAGGCGAGACTTTAGTCAAGGAAACGGACGGATTTATAAAAACAAGCAAAGAAACGGTAGAAGGCATGAACGAAATACTGAAAGGCGTAAACCAGATAAACGTATCTGTGAGCCATGTAAACGACATGAGTCAGGAAAACAACAAAAACTTTGAATCGTTAAAAAATGAAACTGAAAAATTTGTTGATTCAATCGGCAACGAGAAACTAAAAATCCTCACAGTAGATGACGATGTTATTCACCTCGAAATGGTAGAAACGGTTTTACAGAATGATTATGACGTTACTACCGCTAAATCCGGTAATGAAGCGTTAGGCTTATTCTATCAAGGACTTGTACCCCAATTAATATTGTTGGACTTGATAATGCCGGACATGGACGGTTGGAATACTTACAAAAGGATAAAAGCGATAAGCGGCTTGCACGACACCCCGATAGCGTTTTTTACGTCTTCAAACGATCCGAAAGACATAGCACACGCGCATGAAATGGGGGCGGTCGATTATATCAAAAAGCCATACAATAACGATGATCTGAAAAAAAGGATAGGCAAGATTCTGAATAAATAGAATAACCGTCATAATATACTAATGCGAGCCATTGAGTTATCTCTTTTTTACAAATTCGCGCTTTTTGTAAATATCTTTCCATGATTTTCTTATAACAATTTTGTTGACAAATCCTACTTATAGACTGACAATTATTATTACATTATATTAGTAATTTAGGAGAATCAAAATGAAAATAAACATTAAACTTACGGCGATTATGGTAGCTCTTGGTTTATTCGCCATAGCTTCGGTCAGCATTACATTGCTTATCCGTTCCCGAACAAGCATCGTCAATCTTTCAGAACAATTCGCCCTCAGCATGGCCAATGACTCTGCCGCCGATGTTGCTAGTTTTCTTGAATCATATATGGATAAACTGGATACCATAGCTGATATAATGGAACAGTATCAAAATATAACCCCTTCTAACCGCCGTAATATATTTAATATAATACTTGAAGGCCTGGCGCAGAAAAGCCCCGGAATTACCGCTGTGTGGTGCGTATGGGAACCGGATGTTTTGGAAGGCGGAGACACGCAGTATATAGGAACAAAAGGAACCGGTCCCAGCGGACGTTTTTCTCCTTATTATTACTGGGATAACGGAAAAATCGAATTAATCGCTCTGGAAGATTTAGAAGACCCAGCGTACCTTTTACCAAGAAATTCAGGCGTTCCAACGCTTTTAGATCCCTATCTGTATGACGTAGGCGGAAAAATGGTATTGATGACGTCTATTTGCATTCCGATACACATGGACAATAAAGTCATAGGAGTTGTGGGTCTTGATCTTCCCCTTGATGATATTCAGAAAATATCGCAAACCCAAAAACCTTTTCCCGATTCAGTAACTGCGGTATTCAGCAACAATGGTACGGTTACCGCCTGTTTCGACCCCAGCCGTATCGGAAAAGACATGAGGGATACCGAAGCGGACATGGCAGGTAAGTATCTAAATGATTTTGTAAACGCCGTTAAAGCCGGCAAACAATTTTCCTTTTCCAATTACATTGCGGCAATGAAAACGAACATGAAAATATTTATCATTCCCATTACTGTCGGGACAACGAAAACCCCCTGGAGTTATGCGGTAGCCATTATGTACAATACGATAATGGCTCCGGTTTACCAAATGCTGAGCATAATCATAGCGATAAGCGTCATAGTATTACTCATTTTAAGCTTAGCGGCCATATTCCTGTCCCGGTCCATCAGTAAACCAATCGTTAATGTAGCGGGAACCTTAAAGGACATATCCGAAGGCGAAGGCGATTTGACCAAACGAATAGCGGTCAAGTCTGACGATGAAATCGGCGATCTTTCCAACTACTTCAACAGGACTATGGAAAAAATCAGAAACCTCGTATGGACAATAAAATATAAAATCAACGGGCTTAACCATACCAGTTTTGAACTTTCCGCCAATATGGGCAAAACCTCGACGGCGGTGGAGCAGATTAGCTCGAACCTTGACAGCATGAAAAATCTTATGGTCAAGCAGGAAAGCGGCGCAACCGAAGCGGGTAAGGCGGTAGGGAATATTAAGGAAAATATTGACAGCCTCAATAAGATGATAGAAAAACAGACTGAAAGCGTAAATATGTCGTCATCTGCCATTGAGGAAATGACGGCTAATATTAATTCGGTAACCAAAACGCTGGTTGAAAACAGCAAAAATGTCGGCACGTTAACCGAAGCGTCTGAAAACGGGAAAACAGGACTCCAATTAGTCGCGCAGGAGATACTGGAAATAGCTCATGATTCCGAGGGGTTGCTGGAAATTAATGCGGTTATGAACAATATCGCAGCCCAGACAAACCTGCTTTCGATGAACGCGGCAATTGAGGCGGCACACGCGGGAGAATCAGGAAGGGGCTTTGCCGTTGTAGCCGATGAAATCCGCAAACTCGCCGAATCATCAAGTAAGCAGTCAAAAACCACGGCTGCAATGCTGAAAAAAATAAAAGCGTCCATAGACAACATTACTAAATCCTCCAATGAGGTGTTGGCGCGTTTTGGCGCTATAGACTCAAGCGTAAAAACAGTTTCCGACCATGAGCAAAATATCCTTCATGCGATGGAAGAACAGGAAGTTGGCGGAAAACAAATACTGGAGTCCATAAGCCGGCTGAGGGATTTAACATCTTCGGTTAAAAAAGGGTCTGATAACATGGCGGAATCGGGACAGACGCTTGTTAAGGAAACCGATGGATTCATAAAAACCACTAAAGAAACCGTGGAAGGCATGAACGATATACTGAAAGGCATTAATCAGATAAATGTTTCTGTGAGCCATGTAAACGAAATGAGTTTGGAAAACAACCGTAACTTTGAATCATTAAAACAAGAAACGGAAAAATTTAATGACAGCACCGGCAACGAGAAGAAAAAAATCCTAATGGTGGATGACGACAGCATTCATCTTGAAATGGTGAAAACGGTATTGCAGGATGAGTATGACGTATCAACCGTCACATCGGGCAAAGAAGCGCTTGGTTTGTTCTATCAGGGACTTGTTCCCCAATTAATTTTATTGGACTTGATAATGCCGGATATGGACGGATGGGGCACTTTCAACAGGATAAAAGCAATAAGTGGTTTGCATGAGACTCCGATAGCTTTTTTTACTGTTTCAAACGATCCGAAAGACATAAAACAGGCGTATGAAATGGGGGCGGTTGATTATATCAAAAAACCCTATGATAAGGACGATCTGAGAAACAGGGTAAGAAAAATCATCAAAAAATGAGCAAAACTGTCGGATTGCCCCGTCAAATTATACGATATTAATGAAAAAATCGCAAAGAAATATAAATAGCAACTTTTTTTTGACAAAATAATACCTACAGGTGTAAAATAATTACTGTGAAGGAGAAATAATATGAAGATTAAATTCAAATTGAGCCTCATAGTAATCATTATTATGACAGTCGCTGTAACGGCAGTTGCAGTAGTATTATTGCAGGAAGCGTCCAGCATAAGTCTGGAGGCCAACAAACGCGGCCTTAGGTATATGGCCAGAGAGCAAGCCCAATACTGGAAGGGCAGGGAAGACGCCTATATACGGGCGTTACATACTTTGGCAAATGTAATGAACGATTATGAATCTATTCCGGCGGAGCAGCGGCGCGACCGATATGACGATATGCTTCATTCCGCCCTGGAAGCGGAACCCAATATGATTACAATGTATACGATCTGGAAACCAAACGCCATTGACGGAATGGACAGCCGTTTTATAGGCCGGACAGGCTCCAACCCAACGGGGCAGTACGCAATGACATTCAGCCAGGAAACCGGCCAGATTGTTGGCAGAGCCAGCGTTGACATAGAACACACCATGAATTATTTAAACGGCCCCAATGCGCGCAAAGACCGGGTGGATAATCCTGAACCTTGGAAAGTAAAAGGGAAGGACACATTCGCGTTTAAAATGATGGTTCCCATCATTAATTCCCGTACCAACGAGATAGTGGGAGGATTGGGCTGTCTTCTGGCTATTGATGTAATACAGACTACGATAGAGAATATTCTTGCAAATAACAAAGAACTCGCCGTAATGGTAATGTATTCAAATAATGGGACT
The DNA here is from genome assembly GCF_054786115.1 of Treponema sp. R80B11-R83G3. Lineage (NCBI taxonomy): Bacteria > Pseudomonadati > Spirochaetota > Spirochaetia > Treponematales > Treponemataceae > Treponema > Treponema sp. R80B11-R83G3. Next base: position 102,456 of record NZ_BDHF01000609.1, read on the forward strand.
ATTATGGGACATTTCCTTCCGGAGAGGATTGGCAAAAATTTAAAAGAAGTTGATGTTGAATACGGCACTCACCAACAAGAGGCTTATCAGGCAGTACTGGACGGAAAGCCTTTTGATCTAAGTTTTTACGATACGCATTTCAAAGAGAATTGCAATTTTGTAATGCAGCCATTCACTATCGGCGATTCAAACGTGAACTGGATGATAATAATAGGATTCATGGATTCGTATATTCTAAAAGAAGTCAGGGGTATTACCAGCTTTACCATTATTCTTGCTCTTATAGCCATTGCGGCGGCGGCAGTAATTATTTATTTTGTTCTGGGCAGAACAACCAAGCCAATTATTAAAGTAGCCGACACGCTTAAAATTGTAGCGGAAGGCGATCTGACGCGAAACGTCAATGTTGAAACAAAAGATGAAATAGGCGACCTTGCCCGTGACTTTAACTTTACGATAGGAAAAATCAGAGAACTTGTAAGAACAATAAAATACAAAATCAACGGGCTTAACCATACCAGTTTTGAACTTTCAGTTAACATGGGCAATACTTCTTCAGCCGTTCAACAGATTTCATCGAATCTTGACAGTATGAAAACCCTCATGGTCAAGCAGGAAACAGGCGCGGAAGAAGCCGGTAAGGCGGTTGGGGATATTAAAGTAAACATTGACAGCCTTAAAAAAATTATTGAAGAACAAACAGAAAGCGTAAATGTATCGTCTTCCGCCATTGAAGAAATGACAGCTAACATTCATTCGGTAACCCAGACATTATTTGAAAACAGCAAAAATGTCACTGTTCTGACAGAAGCGTCAGAAAACGGGAAAACCGGACTCCAATTAGTCGCGCAGGAGATACAGGAAATATCCCATGATTCCGAGGGGCTATTGGAAATAAACTCGGTAATGAACAATATCGCCGCCCAGACAAACCTGCTCTCGATGAACGCGGCTATTGAAGCCGCACACGCCGGAGAAGCGGGGAGAGGCTTTGCCGTAGTCGCCGATGAAATCCGCAAACTTGCCGAGTCGTCAAGCCAGCAGTCAAAAACCACGGCGGCAATGTTGAAAAAAATAAAAGCGTCCATAGACAACATTACCAAATCCTCCAATGACGTTTTGGCGCGTTTTGGCGCCATAGACACAAGCGTAAAAACAGTTTCACAGCATGAACAAAATATTCTTCATGCGATGGAAGAACAGGAAATAGGCGGGAAGCAAATACTGGAATCCATAGGCCACCTTAGAGAAATAACAGCCTCGGTTAAAAAAGGTTCTGATCACATGGAGGAGTCGGGAGAGACTCTTGTTAAGGAGACGGACGGATTCATAAACACCAGTAAAAAAACGGTAAATGGCATGAATGAAATATTAAAAGGCATTAATCAGATAAATGTTTCGGTGAGCCATGTTAATGATATGACTTTGGAAAACAACCGTAACTTTGAATCATTAAAACATGAAACGCAAAAATTTAATGATTCCATAGGCAATGAGAAACAAAAACTACTTATAGTAGATGACGACGGCATCCATCTTGAAATGGTGGAAACTGTACTGCGGGATGATTATGACGTGTCTGCCGCCAAATCGGGCAAAGAAGCGCTTGCTTTATTATATCAGGGGCTGGTTCCAAAATTAATATTATTGGACTTGATAATGCCGGATATGGACGGATGGAATACTTATGGCAGGATAAAAGCGATAGGCGGCTTGCACGACACCCCGATAGCGTTTTTTACGTCTTCAAACGATCCGAAAGACATAGCACACGCGCATGAAATGGGGGCGGTTGATTATATCAAAAAGCCCTACGATAACGAAGACCTGAAAAACAGGATACGAAAGATAGTCAATAATTAAGTTAATCCGGCGGATAATGAAAACTTGACTAATATTATCCTAAAGTCTAAAATGTTTCCTTAGAGGAAATATGCTGAAAAAATTTAATTACATTCTCGGCATTTTACTAAAACCACTGCGTTTATTTAAACAGCGTTTTCCGCTCCTATCCTACATTGTAAACAGGCTTATAACCATGTCTGTTATGCTTTTCCTTCTAGGACTTGCGGTCTTTGGGCTTATGGCGCTCGCGCCCGGAGACATTGTAGATCAGATAATGATGCAGCAAATGTTCAACGAGAATCAGGGGAAAGCCGGGCAAAACTGGCAAACGATGACCGATGATCAGCTTGCCGCCCGAAGAGCGGAACTAGGGCTTGATAAGCCGTTTTATCAACAGTATTTTCTCTGGCTTAAACGCGTTATTGTTGAGCATAACCTCGGAGTAAGTTTGATTTCACGCGCGCCTGTTTCTTTTCTGCTTTCCACAAGAATAGTAAATTCATTAATCTTAAATATTATATCGCTTGTTTTTATCACAATTTTTTCATTCGCGTTAGGCGTTTATTTTTCCACTAAGGCGGGGACAAAAGCCGATTACGCAGTAACATTTTTCGCCCTTGTGCTTCATGCCTTCCCCGGATTACTGCTTCTTATACTATTACAGCTCTTCGCCTCCGTATCGGGACTTTTTCCCGTAACGGCATACCCGCCCTTTCCTTTTTCACAGGCTCCCGGCAAGTTTGTTTTCTCTTATATGCATCACATATTCCTGCCGCTTTTTGCTTCGTTCTTAGGCGGGATTGGCGGTTCCTTAAGAATGATCCGCGCCACCATGCTTGACCAGCTTGGACAACCTTACATCATGTCATTGCGCTCACGCGGCATAGCCGAATGGCGCGTTTATTTCGCCCACGCTTTCCGCAACACGCTTAACCCCTATATCACGGGAAGCGCCAATCTTTTAGCCGGCCTGTTTTCCGGCTCACTGATACTGGAAATAATTTTTGCCTACCCCGGCGTGGGAAGGCTCATGTACGAAGCCGTTCTTCAACAGGACATTAATCTTGTGCTGGCAAACATAATGTTTATTTCTTTCCTTGTGCTGACAGGCATGGTGTTAGCTGACATAATGCTGGCTCTTGTAGACCCCCGTATCAGGTACGGGAAAGAGTAAAACGTGAAAAAGTTTTTTAACTATATAAAAATTAGGCCAGTTGCCATAATTTCATTTATCTGCCTTGCCGCTCTTTACTTTGTGATGCTCTTTGCGGAATTTTTTGCCCCATATTCGCCTAACACCTCTTTTGCGGATAAAAGTTACCACCCGCCCAATGCCCGTTTTTACAAGGGAAAATTTCAGGCGCAGGAAATGCGGACGACAAATACCGTGACATGGAAGTATGTGCGCATCCGCGATCTTTATTCCCAAATTAAATTATTCGGTAAAGGGGAGCCGTATATGCTGTGGGGATTCATTCCCGCAAACCGCCATCTTTTTACAACCGCACAGGGCGATTATCCGGTTTTCCTCATGGGCGCGGATAATCTTGGAAGGGATCTTTTTTCACGCATTGTCTACGGTTCGCGCGTCTCCCTTACTATCGGTTTTGTAGCGACATTTATCTCACTTGCCCTTGCCGGGCTTGCAGGAGGCCTTGCGGGTTTCTTCGGCGGTTTTACTGATTGGTCCATCATGAGAACATCAGAATTTTTAATGCTTATCCCGTCCCTGTACCTGATACTTTTTCTGCGCTCCCTTATGGCATCTAACATGGATCCAGGCCAGTCTTACATGATGATAACGGTAATACTCTCCCTTGTAGGTTGGCCAGGCTCCGCCCGCACGATAAGGGGCATGGTACACGCGATAAAGCGCGAAGAATTTGTCCTTAACGCTAAATTGGAAATGATTCCCTCCGTGACAATTATTTTCAGGCACATAATTCCGCAAATAGCGAGCCTTCTTATTGTCAGCGTAGCCCTTAGCATTCCGGGTTTTATCATGACGGAGACGGTTCTTTCCTATCTTGGATTGGGCATTACCGACCCCGCCGTAAGCTGGGGTTCCCTTATTAAGCGCGATTTGTCAACAATAGCGAATTTAAGAGCGTTCCCATGGCTTTTAACTCCCGTATGGTTTTTGTTAGGCGTAACTTTAGGCTTTAATTTCATAGGAGACGCTCTCAGGGACTTCTTTGATCCGTATCATATAGGCGGAACCAAAAATGAAAAATGGCGATTAATAAAATTGCTTCAAAAAATTTCCCGATTTTTCAATCCCCGTTCCCGTCTCCCCGCTCCCCAAGACAGCAACGCTATTACCCCACTCCCCAAAGCGACAACGCCGCTACCCCACTCTTCACTCCTCACTCCTCACTCCTCACTGCTCACTCCACTTCTGGCAGTCCGCGATCTCACTGTAACTTTCAACGTCCAACGCGGCAGAGACTATGTCGGCATTCAAGCGGTACGCGGAGTTTCATTTACCCTGCAAAAAGGTGAAACATTAGGCATTGTAGGGGAAAGCGGCTCTGGAAAAAGCGTAAGCACTTTGGCGATTCCCGGACTTCATCCTAAAAACGCGGATATTTACGGGTCTATTTGCTATGAGGGCAAGGAATTAATAAATCTTGAAACAGAGGCGTTACGTGAATACAGAGGGAAAAAAATAGGCATGATTTTTCAGGAGCCGGGACGCTCTTATGATCCGCTCCAAAACATAGGCGGCGTATTTTTTGAAACGTTCAGAAACACTGAGCCTGACATTACCAAAGAAGAATCCGCAAAACGCGCCGCGTCTCTTCTTGAAGAAACGGGGCTTGATAACGGCACTGAGCGCCTATCTAATTTTCCGCATCAATTTTCCGGCGGACAGCTCCAGCGCATAGGAATCGCCCTTGCCCTTGCGCAGGGCTGCGAACTTTTAATCGCAGATGAGCCGACCACGGCGCTTGATTTGACAATTCAAAAACAGATAGTGGAACTTTTAAAAGCCCTGCGGCGAAAGCGCAATATTTCAATCATCTTTATCAGCCATGACATTGATTTAGTAGCGGAAATATCAGATCGCATAATGGTGATGTACGGCGGCCTTATAATGGAATCCGCAGGCGCGGCTGAAATTACAAATAACCCGCTCCACCCCTACACTGCCGTTCTCCTTGCCGCCTCTCCGCGCTTCGGGAGTCATTATTCCAAAGAGCGTCTTTTAACCATTCCGGGAAAAGTGAGCGATCCTGCTAATCCGCAGCCCGGATGCCCCTTCGCGCCTCGCTGTGAAAAGGCAGGGGCTGAATGTACACGGGAAATTCCTGCTCTGCAAGTCAAGGATGGGCATGAGTTGCGCTGCTGTATTGGATAACGAAAGATTTACCAAGAATTCTACCACGAACCACACGAACCAGAGCGAACGAAGAGGGATTAGAGTTTACCACAGATAAGCGCGTTAGACAGGAACGAAGGTATAAGTAGTTTTTGTTCGTTATCTTCATTCGCTTCCTGTTCGTGTGGTTCGTGGTAAATTATTTTTTATTCTTCATCTTTAGCTAACAATTTATCGCGGTTGCGTTTATATAGTTCGTTATCGGGGTCAATTTCCAGAGCGCGGACCAAATCGGCAATGGCCTGTTTATTGTCGCCTTTTCTTTTATGCGCCACGGCGCGGTTATTGTACGCGGAGCTATTCAGCGGATCAAGACGGATCACATCGGTATAATCGGCAATGGCGCTGTCAGTGTCTTTCAGTTCCAGATAAGTATCGCCGCGCTTGAGCAAGGTATAAGCGTCCTTAGGATTAAGACGGAGCGCTTCGGTGAGATTTTCCAGAGCCGCCTCGTAATTTTCAAGCTGATAATAAACATTTCCCTTGTTGCACCATGCCTTGTCATAATTACTGTTAAGACGTATCGCTTCGTTAAGTTCCGTAAGCGCTTTGTCATATTCCTCCATATCCATGTACAGCACGCCAAGGTTATTGTGGGCATCTACATAATCCGGTCTTAACTGAAGAGCTTTTTGATAATCAGCTAACGCCTTTTCATACTCATTTTGGGCAAGGTACACATTACCTCGGTTATTGTACACGATAGAGTCCCGTCCATTAATACGAATTGCCTCGTTGTAATCGGCAAGTGCCGCGTCAAGATCGCCTTTGAGCTTATAGGCCATGCCTCGATTTACAAAAGCATTGGAAAAATATGTTCGTATATTGATAGCTTCGGTGGAATCGGCAATAGAGCCGTCATAATCGCCTGTTTGCAAACGGGAATAACCTCTGTTGTACCAGGGGAGATTCCATTTAGGATTTAAGCGGATCGCTTCGGTATAGTCCGCAATAGCTTCATTGTGACGGCCTTTTGAATCACGGTATACGCCTCGGCCGTTCCATACAAACGAGATTGGCGGAAGCGGACGTTCCTCCATAGCGGCAATGGCCTTTGCCCGTTCGTCCGCCGAAATACCTGTAAACTGCCACTTGTTGCCAAAAAGCTGATAAGTTCCCGCCATGCATTTATTCTTTTCGTAAAAATCATCAAAAGAGCTGTCGCCAAAACCTCTGTAACCAAATGAACTATCCAGCGCGACGCCTTCTCCTATGGTTATCCGCGTTATATCATTTTCTTCAAACGCTAAATATCCGATGCCGGCAACGCTGTTCGGTATGGTCAATTCGGTAAGTTTATTTTTTGCAAATGCCCTTTCCCCGATATAACCAACGCCATCGGGAATTTCTACGCTGTCGATATTGTTCCATCTGAACGCCCAATATCCAATTATAAAAACGCTTTTAGGAATAATAATACGGGTAAGGCCTTTTTTGTTAAAAAACGCCTCCCTGCCAATTTCGCTAACCGGCAAATCACGTAACACAGGCGGAATAATTACCGTCTTTTCCGCTCCCGTGTAACCAATGATAGATATTCCCTCGCCGCTTTCCAAAATCTGCGTCTTAAAATTATTTACATCGTCATATTGTTGCGCGGATATGGCGAGGGCTGTAAATAAAAAAAGCGCAGTTATTATAAATTGATTTATAGGCTTCATCTCTGATTTTTTTATTATACAGGGTTATGGAGCGGATTGCAATATAGGGTGACTGTCACCCTATGGAGGGTGACTGACACCTTTTGGCTTGATTATGAAAGAAAAAATCTTTATACTATTAACTGTCTTAAAAGGGGTGTTAAAATGAAACGTATTATTTTGTTTGTTCTTATGGCGGGTTTATTTGTTATCAATCTTGCCGCGCAACAACTGACACAAGCGCGTATGGAAGTTAATTATAACATCAGCGATTCCGTCGATAATATCGGAAATTTGTATATTCGTTATAATGCATATCTTCCCTCTGTTTTAACTTTTGTTAATAACAACGGTTCCGTAACGGTCTGTTCTTCAGACGCGAAAAACACCTACATATATGAGTATGACATCAATCTGAAAGAACAAAAAACATTGTCATTTCAAAATGAACTTGGCTCGTTAGGCGCTTTTACCAAAGACGGTGACGGCAACTATTATTTTTTCTACGGAATCCAGGCAGTCAATCAAAATATGGAAAATATGGCAATGGTTAAATATGATAAAGACGGTGAAAAAATCAAAACTTATAAACTTAAGGCGCAAGCTCCAAATAGTTTTGACGGAATAAAGAATCCGTTTAGGTCAGGAACCTGCCGTCTTGAATTATCCAGTTCCATGCTTGCGGTTTATTTTTCCCGTCTAATGTTTAGCGGTCATCAGGCGTCTTACGGTTTTGTGCTGGATAAAGATACGTTTGAAAGAATTGATAAGGGAGCCGCGACAAATGCCGAAAGAAACGGAGGCTATCTAGAAATGCCCTATGTCAGCCATTCTTTTAATGAGTTTATCCTTCCCATTGATAACGGTTTTGTTTTTGCCGATCACGGAGACGCGTATCCAAGAAGTTTTACTTTTGCTAAATTTTTAAATAAAAGCGCCACTAAACGGGTTCACGCGTTCGGTTTTCCGGGTGCGATAGGGGCAAATGCGACATACGCGGAAATGGGCGGCTTGGCAAAAACTTCCGACGGTTATATCTTTGCCGGAACATACGGAAGAGAAATAAATAATCCACGAAATCTTTTTGTGCTTACTTTTGATGAAAATATGTCTTCCTGCTCCGCTCCAATTTATTTGACAAAATACACAAGGAACGACGGACACGCCGGTCACCCCAAAATTGTCCAAGTTGATACCGATCGTTATCTGCTATTATGGGAAGTTTTTAAGTTTTCCACTCAAGCCGCGAATATTATCGAAAGCGTCAAGACGGAATATCTATCTACCTATATGCTCCTCATAGATGAAAAAGGCAAGGCAATTTCAGAGCCGCAGGAACTAAAGGGTATTCGCCTGAATATTAACGATACTTTGCGTTTCAATCCGCATAATGGTAAAGTTTATTGGGCGATTAACGAGGGAAGCAATTCAATTATTGTATATGCGTTGGAGATTGGGGGGTGATTGACATCTTTTAGGTTTACCGCGCAGCAAGCCGAAAAACAACGCCCGCTCTCTGCCGCAATAAACTAAAATATTTACGGCTTTAGGATAACGCTGGAAAGTTTTTGCATATTTTCAGCGGCGATTTTCAGGTATGTTTGCGCTTTTATCTTCCCCTTTCTTTCCGTGCTTTTTCAAGGTTCTTCTTAATTTCAGTGTTTTTTGGGTCAAGACGCAATGCGGTTTCAAAGTTGGCGATGGCGCTGTTATAGTCCTTCTTCAATAAATACACAATGCCGCGGGCATCATAGGCATAAGCGGCATTCGAATCAAGCCGTATTGCCTCATTAGCGTCCGCAAGCGCCTTTTCCACATCCCCTTTTAGATAATATGCCCGACTTCGAGTGTCATAAATATAAGCTTTATCCGGCTCTAATTGTATTGCGATGTCAGCGTCCTTAATTGCGTTTTCCCAATCACCTTTTAGATAATAATTCCAAGCTCTATTGTTATACATAAAAGCGTAATCCGGTTCCAGCTGTATCGCCTGAGTATAATCTGCAATGGCTTTGTCATATTCGCTTTTTTTACCATAAGCGTAACCACGTTTAAAATACGCGTCAGCGTAATTTGGGTTAAGCTGTGTCGCCTGAGTTAAATCGGCAATGGCTTTGTTATAGTCGTTTTTATCACAGTATGCTAAACCTCGGTAGTAATACGCACCAACGTAATTGGGGTCAATCCGTATCGCCTGAGTAAAATCGTTAATGGCTTTGTCATAGTTTCTATTACTAGCGTAAGCTAAACCTCGTTCGTAATATGCATAAGCGTAATTGGGTTCAAGTCGTATCGCTTGAGTTAAATCGTTAATGGCTTTGTTATAGTCGCCTTTACAGCTGTATGCAAAGCCCCGGTAGAAATACGCGTCTTCGTTTTTTTTGTTAAGATTTATCGCCTGAGATAAGTCGATTATAGCATTATCATAATCCTCTTTATCAATGTATGCTTCACCCCTGTTTAAATACGCGTCAGCGTTTTTTGGGGCGAGCCGTATCGCCTGAGTATAATCGCTAATGGCATTATCATAATTGCCATTATTACTGTATGCCAAACCCCGGTTGTAATACGCGTCAGCGTTATTTGGATTAAGCCGTATCGCCTGTGTAAAATCGTCAATGGATTTGTCAGAGTTTCTACTGCCAACGTATGCTAAACCTCGCTTGTAATACGCGTCAGCATTATTCGGGTTAAGCCGTATCGCCTGAGTTAAATCATCAATGCCTTTGATAAAGTTTCTATTGCCGACATAAGCTAAACCCCGGTAGAAATACGCGTCAGCATTATCCGGGTTAAGCCGTATTACTTGAGTAAAATCGTCAATGGCTACTTTATAGAAAATGTCGCCTTTAATAAAGTAAGCTAAACCCCGCTCGTAATACGCGTCAGCGTAATCTGGGTTAAGCCGTATCGCCTGAGTTATATCGTCAATGGCTTTGTCATAGTTGCCTTTATCTCTGTATACTAAACCTCGTTCGTAATACGCATAAGCGTAATCTGGGTTAAGCCGTATCGCCTGAGTTATATCGTTAATGGCTTTGTCATAGTTGCCTTTATATTTGTATGCGATACCTCGGAAGTTGTACGCTGTAGCACTTTTCGGGTAAATCTTTATCGCCTGTGTATAATCGGCAATGGCTTTATCATAGTCGCCTTTATCTCTGTATGCGTTACCTCGGTAGGTATACGAAATATTACTTTCCGGATAAAGCCGTATTTCTTGAGTGAAATCGGCGATGGCGCGATCATAGTCCTTTTTTTCTAAATACATACCACCGCGAAAAATATAAATTCCTATATAATCCGGGTTAAGCCGTATCGCCTGAGTTAAATCGTCAATGGCTTTGTCATAGTCGCCTTTATAATAATATACTTGACCTCGGTCGTAATAGTAACTAAATTTATTCTGGTTAAGCCGTATCGCCTGCGTAAAATCGTCAATCGCTTTGTCAAAATTACCTTGGGTTCTGTTGTATGCCAAACCTCGGTTGTAATGCGCATCAGCGTTATTCGGATTAAGCCGTATCGCCTGAGTAAAATCGTCAATGGCTTTATCATATTCAAATTTCTTTAAGGCGGCAATACCGCTGTTAAAATAGTCATTTGCGTTTTGCCCCCATAACGCCGTTTCTGCTGTAAGTGCCAGCAGGGCAGTTGCCATAAGCCAAATGTAATTTTTTATCATTCTCATTCTCCTTAATTATATAAAATATTTACGTTCATAGGAAACGCCGATGGTATCATGCAATGGTGCGTTACCACATAAAATTACATATATTTTTATATATCTTCTTCGGGATTATCGTATTTGTCAATGCTTATATTTTTCCTTTTTATTAATTGTAAATAATCTCTCTGTCATCCTGCAGACCACATTGAAAATTTGGTAAAAAATGAGTATAATGAAATTGCCAAACGCCGAAAAATGGCTTCTGAAAAGAAGTAGCTTGGCGACAGAAACAGGTCGTAAATTGAATGAATGAACGGGAAAGCAAGATACTGGAGCAAGCTCAAATAGAAGAATTTGAAGACTGGCTCATTGCAAAATTTAATGAAAGCGGCAGGGCTGATTATTACAGCTTTCTACAGGAAATATTTATTAATTTTGTGAATGATAAAATAGTGTTGGATTCGTTCATGAAGAACAGAATGCAATACCGAAATATGGAGCAAAGTGTCGCGTCATGGTGTAAAGTTGACACTAGTATTATGTCACTAATTAAACAGTGGATAAAGGCGTTTAAGTTTAATCCTCGCATTTTCTGTGGTAAATCTCCAGTCCGTCTCTGAGCTTTCTCGCCTCCTCAGGAGGAAACGCCTTATAAAGCGAGCCTATGGAATGAATGTCAAAGTTGTCTACCACCAAAACGATTTTCTCGGCATCGGGGAAATCAACCGTTACCAGTTTTTTTATTTGATGGGCACAGTCCAGCCTTGTCCGGTGTCCGGTTACCTCCGCCATTTTTCAAGCGGGGCTGAAAACATGAATATCTCGCATGTCCCGTTACGCTTATATTCAGTGTCGTAACGGGCGGATTTCCCCGGTTCGGCGGGATGCACCATTCCCGGTTTTGCCACGGCTTGATTTCGTTTTTTTAATGTCCTTCGGATTGTTTCGTGCGACACCGTTTTAACGTCGGTATGCGCCAAAGCGCTCCATGTGTCGCGTAACAGGCGTAATGTCCAGCGCGTTCTTCCTTCAGGTTTCTCGCTACACGTTAACGCTATTAAGCGCGCTTCGTCTTCCCCTCCAAGTTTCTTTGGCCTGTGGCCTCTTGGCTTCCCCGCAAGCGTTACTTCAAACCCTTCTTCGACAAACCGCTGCCTCAATTGTTCCAGCCCCCGCCGGCTCAATCCGGTTCGTTCCGCTATCATGTCATCGGCGTATTTCCCCCTCTTGGTTTCCATGCGGAAATCTTATTCTGTTTTATACACTATGTAAATAGTGACATAATACTAGTGTCAACTTTACACAAGGACGCGACACGATTAGCACCTTCTTTATCTCCAGCTTTCCACAATTCTGCGGCTCGGCATCCTATGGCAAGTTTTTCATCTAAAGTCATGGTTTGTTGCATAATTTATTCATTGATTAATAGTATATATATCTGCCGTGCATTCGGCAAGGGTAAAATACACTGTTCGTGTAGCGAACTAAACATCAAACGCAAACGCCGCATATCCAACAAATGAATCGGGAACTACGCTCTTATCGGCATCGGCGCTTGTGGCATAAGCCAAAAGCCGCGCTTTTTGCAATCCTTCTTCTTCGGCAAACCCCATTGCACCTAACACAGCGCCGGCGGAACATGAGGAATAATCCTCCTCAGCGCGGCTCAGGACTTCTTCGCTGTTACCTGATTCAACCGCTTTAATAAAAACTGCGTCGTTTACCTCGCGAACCCAGCGCAGGGCCGCTTCTCCGTAGCCGTGCGGCGAAAAGCCGTAATTTCGTCCGTAGTGGGTTAAATCCGTGGAACCAAAAACCGCAATTTTACGGTTTAATTTCGCCGCAATCCGCGACAGGGTTTTTCCGCTTTCAAAAGAACCTATCGAGGCGGGAAGACGCAACCACAGTAAATTCGCCTTTGGGAAAAAATAGTGCGCCATTGGCAAAAGAACTTCTACGGTGTTATCGCGGTAACCGTCTTTCGCGCCGCCGATTTCTTTCAACAAAGCGGAGCGTAAAACTGCATCTATGGGCATGGAGCCAAAGGGGGTTCTTGCCGCGTCTTCCATGGCGAAAAGAGGCGGGCTTTCCGCGCCCAAATGACCGCCAAAAATAACGACGGTTTCCGCGTCACGTTGAAGGCTTGCCGCCCCAAGAGCCGCTGTCCTGCCGCTGTAATACCAGCCGGCATGGGGCATAATTGCGGCGCGGCAGGAGCGTTTTACATTATCAAACTCTGATAAAAACGCGGAAACCGCCTCTCCGTCACGGGGATACCACCCCGCAGGCAATGAATAATCTCTTATTTGCATATAAAAACTTCCGATAATTATATCAGAGAAATAATAAATATGGAAATAAAAAATAAAAAATCCGGGAATTCTTCGCCCGGAGGTTCAATTATTGCCGCCATTTGCATAGTCATTTATCTTTTCGCGCTAGTTCAGGGAGCGGTAAGAATCTATTTAAGTATAGACGGGCGTAAAATAACGGCGGAACAGGAATTTTCCGGAATTGCCGATGTTGCCCTGTCAGTCGGAAATCAGGGGTTCATGAATGATAGATTTATTAATACCATTAATAACGCGCTTACTTCCACTAAAAGCCTGGAAGCGCTGATAATAACCGGGCCTGACGGAGGAAACGCTTTTGAAAAAAGACCGGGACACGCCATCGCATGGGTAAACAACGAGCCAAGGTTTAAAAATAAATTCTATTTTTTAAACGAAAATCTTTACAAACCATTGGCAATTTCAGACCTGCGTAACGCAAATATTAAAGGCGTAGCCAATGCCTTTGACTATCCTGAATTTATCAAAATAATGAAAGAAACCTTATTTCTTATACTGATAGGATTCGCCGTTTCTTTCTTTACCTTGCTGATACAGTCGCTGTTGGGAAAAGGCTCAAAGCATGAGTCAGTTTTTGTGCCTATTGTTAAACCGGAAAAAAGTTCCCGCGTAATTAAAGATGCGGAACCATCCGGTCCAAAGGGGCTTTATTCTTCACGAAGCGGAATTGGCTGGGAAGAATATTTAAAAGACAGGCTGGATTCGGAATTGCACCGATGTTCTTCTTCAGAAAAAGATTTGGCTCTTCTTATAATGGATTTTACCGATATTAGCGAAGAGAGGGTTTTCAGGCAGGCCGCTGAAGAAGCCGTCACTTTCTTTACGTCGAGAGATCTGCTTTTTGAATACGGGGAAAGCGGCATCAGCGTTATTCTTCCCGGAACGGGGTTTGACGCGGCTGTGGCAATGTCGGAAAAATTTTACAAGCGCATAACGGAAAGATTTCCGAAAAGCTACAGTGAGGCTTACGGCCTTTGTATCGGCCTATCTGCGCGCTCAGGCAGATTGTGTAACGCCAGCCGTCTGATTCTTGAAGCTATGGAAGCGCTTAAAAAAGCAAAGAGCGATTCTAATACATCGATAATAGCGTTTAAGAGCGATCCTGATAAATACCGCGCGTTTATTGCGTCTCAAAAGTAGACGCGTCTTTAAAGAGTTTGTCCGCCTGCCATGTCGGAATAGAGTAAATATAATCCTTGCCGCTTACATTAGCAAAACGCCTCCCAGACTCGTCCGCCTCGCTAAAACGGATAGTCACAATACGGCCGTTCCCCAATTCCAACACAATGCTTGTTTTGTCAAACATCGGATCCGCGCTGTTAACTGAATTTTCAAAATTATCGCCTTCAATAGTTAATATCTGGCGTATATAAGCATCCACCGCGTTTTTATCCGGTTTTTCGACGCTGATGCCGGAAATTTCCCATTTTTTATTTTTACGTGAAAAAACCTGCGTCTCCTGCGGCGTGTATACCGACAATCTTTGCACTGCGCTTAAATCAATACTTCCGTTCTCCGTCTCGGGAATTAGCCTTAAGTTGTACCAGCTATTAACAGGGCTTGAAATATACGACTTAATCGCGTTGTCTCCCGAGCGGACTTCGTTCTGCCCGGCTTTGCGCAAATATATTTCATTTTTATTAACATCTTCATTCCCGACTACCAAATCAAGAAGAACAGTCTCCCCATAAATTGTAACCCTTGAGGCCGACTGTTCCAAACCAAAACGTTCATGATTGGAAGCGCTTGTTGAGCGCACAGTCCATGCGGAGCGGATTGTAAGGATTTTTAAAAAATCTTCCACCCGCAATTGCTTCGCCGGATATTCAAGTCCGTTATGCGAAACAAACCACTGGCCGTTTTTCTTTTTCAGTTCAAATTCATTATCCGCGTCTTTTATTGCAATTCTGATTGTTTTTTCGGCGGTTTTTGAATCAAGCCACGTATATGATGATGATTTGGAGCCGATGTCAGATGTAAAAATAACGCTCGCTATATATGTTACCGTTAATACTCCAATCAGCGTCCCAAGAAAAATAAGGCGGTTTTTATACGTCATTGTCTTTCTCCTTTACGGATTTTAATTCCATATTTCGCGCGCGCGTTTTGCGTTTTGACGCGATAATCAAGCCCGCAATAATTACCAAAAGCGGAATTAAACCGACATTTACAATTTGAATAACTTTCATTACGGCGGCGCGTTTTTTTGCGTCGGTTATTTTGTCAAAGCGGCCTGTCTGCGGCTGCCTGCCTCTTATGCCGATTATATCGTCATCATTTGCAAGCCAGTCGGCGGCGCGAAGCAGAAAATCAAGATTATGCCTCGCCTGTGTCGCATTTATCATATTGGTGGCAAAATCAGTATCCCCAACGACAATTATCCGCGATTCCCGCGCATTTACCGGCATATCAGGAAGTTCTTCCGCTGAGCCTTCGCGCGCAGGTTTTTCGCTTCCCCTGAAAAAACTCGGGAAAGTTCCATTTAATGCGGCCCCCAGAATCTTTACCCCTCTTGTTTCATCCGCTTCCATTTCAAGCATGTAGGGTATTTCCGGGCTTGTATAAAAATTATCTTTCATGGCCCAAGCTTGCGGAGTGCTTGCAAAAAGAACATCCGCCCCAACGGAAGAGGGCGGGGCTAATTCAAGCGGACTTGCCCAGTAAAGATCAAGGCCTGTAAAAGCCGAACTTACAGGATGTTTGGCGTTTCCATTATCGCCCAAAACGCCAATCCATAACGGATAACGCGTAATCCTGTACTGTATTGCGCCGTTTTGCGATCTTGTCTGATATTGTATAGTAAGAGCGCTGCGGTCAAGCGCGAGTTCCTGCCTGACAATTACGCCGTAAGAAGCTATCATTTCAAGTAACGTCTGGTTTTTATAAAGCCTTGCATCTATGGAACCGCTAGCGGTATCTATGAAAACTCCCTCTACGGCAAAAAGAACTTTTCCTCCCTGTTGTATATATCTGTCAATACGGTAAAGCGCCCAGTCATCCATGTCTTCCACGCCTCCTAACACGAAGAGCGCGGGCAAATTATCAGGAATATCGTCGCCTATGGAAAGCAAACGAACTCTATAACCGGCTTCAGCTAACGTCGCTTCCAGATAACCGAAATCTTCCCCCCATTGCCGGAAACCATCGCCTACTATTACTCCTAACCAGCGTTCACTGTCATTAATCAGGGCGCGTATTCTTGAGGTAAGATCGTATTCAAGCGTATCAGTTGATAATACCCACGGAAGCACGTCCATTCTGTCAAGATACTCGATAACTATGCCTGAATATACGGTAACAAGGCTTGCGTTATCCTGTTCCACGGTCTGCACTTGCCGAGGCAGAAGACCGAGTTCATCGGCTTTTGAAAGACCGGCTTTTAACGGATCGCGGACAGTAAGGCGGATTTTTCCCCTTGAATATGCGGCGTATTCCCTTAACGTGTCTTCAATTTCGCCGGGCGCGGGAGTAACCGTCCTAAGTTTATTTGAAAGATAATAAGTGATACTTACAGGATCAGATAATTCTTTATGAAGGTTACGTGAAACTTTAGAAATAGTATACGCCTTGTTTTTTGTAAGATCAAGGCGCAGCCACAAACGTCCGCTGACCATTAACGCCAGAATAAACGCGATAACAGATAACGCGGTAATAATTATAACTTGTTTCTTTGTCATATTCCGCTATCTCCATTTCCTAAAAAGGATAACCCTTGTGTTGATAAATAAAAACAACGCGGTACTCAAGACAAAAAACGCAATGTCTCTTGAATCAATCAAACCTTTGGAAAAACTTTCAAAATGGAAGGAAAGAGAAAAATAATTAATCCCTTGCGCAAGCCACTGAGGAAGGTTAAGTACAAATGTAATATTATTAATAAGCATTACAGCCATTAAGATGACTGCGGTTCCAAGAAACGCCCCGCCCTGACTTTTGGAAAGGCAGGACAATAACAATCCCAACGCTGTCGCGCTCGCGCACAGTAAAAATATTCCAATGTATTCGCAAAAAATACTCCCAGCGTCAAAACTCCCAAGGCTTAACAGGCTTAGCGGAAGCGGTATTGTTAAAATCAGCATAACGGCAAGCATGCAAAGCGAGGAGAAAAATTTTCCCAATACAAGATCCCATTCGCTAAATGGCATGGTTAACAGCAATTCAACGGTGCCGGTTTTTCTTTCCTCCGCCCAGCTTTTCATCGTAATTACGGGAATGACAAAAATAAAAGCGACCGGAAACAAGCCGAAATAAGGGCGCAAGGTAGCCTGATCCATTGAAAAATACCGCTGGAAAAAGAACAGCCATATTGAGCATAACATAAGAAAAAAAACCGCCGCCCCGTAAAACGCCGGCGCGTATAAATACTGAAAAATTTCTTTCCGCGCCAAAGTGAGGGCGCGATATGGAATATATTTTTTCATTTACTGCGCTCCTTTTTCCTGATCTTGTTTTTGTTTTTTCTCATCGCTTGTAAGTTTAACAAAGATGTCCTCTATGCTGATTTTTTTCCTGCTCATGCCAAGTATTTTTAAATTCTGCGCTACCGCCCAATCAAAAATTCGCTCTCCGGGATTTTCATCTTCCGCTCCAGCCGGAACAAAGAAATTAGCGCAAACGCATCCGTCCGCCGTACTTTCAGTCATCACATTGGAAATATCACCTAATAACTGTAACTTGCCGCCGACAACTCCGGTATCAACAGGTTCGCACGCTCCTTTCAGGATTAGTTCCCATGTGTCGCCTCCCTTCATGGTACCGGCAATCTCTTCCGGGCTGCCTTGCGCCGCAATGCGCCCCTCGTTAATAATCAAAACCTGAGTGCAAATTGCCTCAACTTCCTGCAAAATATGCGTGGAAAGAATTACGGTTTTTCGTTTTCCAAGCTCTTTAATAAGGGAGCGAATTTCAATAATCTGGTTCGGGTCAAGGCCTGTAGTCGGCTCGTCAAGGATTAAAATCGGCGGGTCGTGAAGAATCGCTTGCGATAAACCGGCGCGTTGACGGTACCCCTTGGAGAGCGTCTCTATTTTGCGGCTGCGGAATGCTGTTAAGCCGCACGCTTCAAGGCTTGCGTTAATTGCCGCCTCACGTTCATGCACGGGAATAAACCGCGCTTGAGCGGCAAAGTTTAAGTACTCGTCAACTGTTAAATCCCCGTAAAGCGGCACATTTTCCGGCAGATACCCAATCCGCTTTTTAATTTCCAGCGGCTGTTCCTCAACGGAAATACCGTCTATATATGCCGTTCCGTCCGACGGAAAATGAAAACCGGTAAGGATTTTCATAACGGTAGTTTTTCCCGCGCCGTTTGGCCCAAGGAAACCCAACACCTGCTGGTCTCCTACGGAAAAAGAAACATCCGTAACCGCCTGCACATTTCCGTATTGTTTAGACAGGTTTTTTACTTCTATCTTCGCATTTGTGTTCATATTGTCATATTAGCAAATTTTATCAATATTGGGAACATGGTGGCTGTCCAAAAAGAAGGGAAGAATTTTTACCACAAACAACTACACGATGTATGCCCAAAGAATTTATTCAGTACAGTCAGGGCAGGGCTGCGGGTGGCAAAAACTCTGGGAGAATCTGCCTATGAGCCTTTCCGGCGACTAAATAGCGGTGGTAAGAAAACTTTATCGTGGGTTCGTCGCCGGACGTTTATTCTCTGAATTTTCTTTGTTTTATTTCAAAGTCTCTCCGGCAGGGAACCCACAGAAGATGTTTTTGCCACCCGCAGCCCTGCCCTGACTGTACTCAAGGATTTATTGGGCATACATCTTCTAGCGCTAATAAGCATTTTACCATTGTGCCATAATATAAGTTATCGGTGCGTTTGCTTGTTATTTGACTAGCGCCCACACCACGCCGCCGCTAATTACCGCCGTTACCGGAATCGCTATCAGTGTAAAAGGATTCCAATGTTTGTAAATCGTTGTCTATTGAAGAAAATTTTTACCACGAACCACACGAACATCACGAACTTTTTGCACATATCTTGTCGTTGTTCGTATTGGTTTCGTGTGGTTCGTGGTAGAATTCAAACTTATTGGACAGCCCCAGGTTAGATGAATACTGCCGCACAACGTAGCACCAGTAAATGCCGCCGTTTACAATAATAGAAAGGCTGACTTTAGGAGTGCGCAGAGCACAAAGAGACAAAGATCACAAAGAATAAGGTACGCTTGTAAAAAGCGTTAGCTGCTCATTGCGCATCCTTTTTACATAAACCAAATTACCCCATATCTAGTGCCGCCGACTTGTCAGCGACACTATGAAATTTGGGTGTCAGGCACTGTTGCGTTTACCTATTTAACCTTCCACAAACGACCGTCAAAACTATATGTGCCTGCTTTTTTGCCCTGGCTTTTGTAGAAGTCAAGAAGTGTACTGCTAAAATTCTCAAAATTGTCTGCAACGTTTGCCGGCAGGGTAATTGCTATGCCACTTTCCATATTCATCGGGAATATATTATACTCATAAGTGTACCATGGATTATCATTTGCAGGTCTCCATTCACTTACTATTTGGAATGCATCAGAAAAACCGGACTGTGCCAGCGAAGGTGGTATAACCAGTGTTTTAATAGGGTTATTTGAAAAGCATAATGTCCCAAGGTTTGTAACGCCGTTGGGAATGGTCAGGGTTGTTATGTTGTTTTCTGCAAACGCAGCAGTACCTATGGTTTTTAATGACGTGGGGAGGTTTTTCAGTTCTTTCAGATTGTTATACATGAACGCGCCATCTCCAATTTTGGCAACGCGGTTTCCAAAAGTTATTGAAGTTAACTGGTTTTTGGCAAAAGCCCCGTTGCCAATGGCAGTTACAGAATTTGGAATAGTTACCGTATCCAGAGCGCAGCCATAAAACGCCCAGTCGGGAATCATGGTAATCGTGTTCGGCAATACTACAGATCTAAGAGTTGAATTAGGTGAAAAGGCTCTTTCCCCTATTTTGGTTACAGAGTTGGGTATAACAACAGACAGTATTTCTTTACCGATTGTAACGTAGGTATCATAATAATTGCTCCATACACTACCATGTGAAAACGCGCTGTCTCCAATTTCCGTTACCTTGATGCCGCTGATAGTGTCAGGGATAACAACCTGTTTTCTGGTTCCATTATAGCCGGTAATGGTTATGCCGCCTTGGGCGTTCTGCCGAATATCGAAATCATCGCCTGAATTGGGCTTGGGGTTGGGGTCGAGTATCATCACACTATAAATGCTGTTAGGTTTTCTGTTTCTATCAACTCCTATTTCACTTATGGTTATTTTCTGTGTTGCCTGCCGCACTGTTCCGCTTGAATCACGTACCGCTACGGTATATTCCTTGTCTTTGGCGTTTTCCACCATTATTAAAACGTCTTCCCCTTCTCCTACCGTATATTGGGTTGCTTCGCCATTGAGCAATACAGTACCCGCAAACATTGAGGTAAGTTGAATGTAACCGGCGGCAGCGGCGATAGCTTGTTCTTCTGCCTTTTTCGCTGCTTGCATTGCTTCTTCTGCTTTTTTCTGTTCTTCTACCGT
This sequence comes from Treponema sp. R80B11-R83G3, assembly GCF_054786115.1. Lineage (NCBI taxonomy): Bacteria > Pseudomonadati > Spirochaetota > Spirochaetia > Treponematales > Treponemataceae > Treponema > Treponema sp. R80B11-R83G3. The sequence goes on from NZ_BDHF01000609.1 coordinate 122,873, forward strand.
TTCGTTTACCCATTCACGTCTATTATTAAAGGAATAAGTACCCGCCCTTTTCCCATATTTTTCATAAGCTCGATAAAAGTCTCTATTATCAAATGTAGAAAGGCTTATTTGGACGTTTGAACCGATTGTTATTTGTGTAATTCGATTAGGAAAAAAAGCCCCTTCCCCAATAGAAGTAATGCTGTCGGGAATGGTTATGCTGGTAAGGTTATTTGAAGAAAAAGCCCCTTCCCCAATAGAAGTAACGCTGTCGGGAATGGTTATGCTGGTAAGGTTATTTGAAAAAAAAGCTATTTCACCAATAGAAGTAACGCTGTCGGGAATGGTTACTCCGGTAAGTCCTTTCCTAGAAAATGCATTTACTGCTATTTCGACAACAGGCAATTTATTAATTTGCGGAGGAATATTGACGTTTTTGTTTTTACCCTTATATTCGACAATCCGAATCGCCTTACCCCCGTTTATTTTTTCTACCTTGAAATTTTTTTCAGTCTCATACTGTTGGGCGTTTGTAGTTCCTATCACTGCCAGAATAAGCACAACGGCGATAATCCACATTTTCTTGTTCATTTTAAAACTCCTTATGCGTTTAATGTCCGCCGACATTTATTAACAACAGTCCATACGGACGGTTTGCCATGAGAATAAATATTATTTTTTGATGAAAAAACGGTTTTAAGCGGTTTGTATAGTTGACACGATTATTTAAAAGATGTGTATAATTGCCTGTTGCCTGTTGCCTGTTGCCTGTTGCCTGTTGCCTGTTGCCTGTTGCCTGTTGCCTGTTGCCTGTTGCCTGTTGCCTGTTGCCTGTTGCCTGTTGCCTGGCTCAGTGCTTAAAATTGCCGAAGGCAATTTTAAGCTTGGAGTTTGGGCTGTTTGTATGTTCTTATTAGCCATGCGATTATTTTATAGTAATATTTTTAGGTGTGCAAGGGGAATTTTGTAGGGAATGCCCTTTTTTTAAGGCGCGAATTGCTATCACGGCGATATAATTCTTTTTAGCGGTACAAGATGTATGCCCAACAAAATCCTTGAGTACAGTCAGGGCAGGCTGCGCATGGCAAAAACATCTTCTGTGGGTTCCCCGACGTAGGAGACTTGGGAATAAAACAAAGAAAATTCAGAGAATAAACGTCCGCCGCCTAATAAAAAAAAGATTTCGAAGTATAACGCTAATATTTGTTTATTAGGCGGCGGAAGGCTCCGTAGTCGGGTTCTCCCAGAGTTTTTGCCATGCGCAGCCTGCCCTGACTGTACTAAATAAATTCTTTGGGCATACATCGTGTCATTGTTCGTGTAGTTCGTGGTAGATCTCTTCTTTGCAGTCCTAGTTGCCGTTCTCAAATTCAATCGGAAAAACATACCGGTCTTTAGTAAGAACCGTATCAGGAAAAATAGCCTGCGCTTCGGCAAGGAGCTGTTTTAATTCGTAATCCGTGTATCGGGGGCTGTAGTGAATCAGCGCTAATTTTTTTACGCCCTGCGAAGAAGCGGCTAATTTTGCCGCCTCAACCGCAGTCATGTGCTTTTTTTCATGCGCGTCTTCAGCCAAATCATGGGTAAACATCCCCTCACAGACAAAAAGATCGGAGCCGATAACATGGGTGGAAATTTCAGGAAGGGCAATGGAATCCGTAACAAAGGAAAATTTTCGCCCCTGCCGCGCTGAGCCTACAACCTGTTCAGGACGCACTTCCCTGCCGTCTGGAGTTTGAATAACCTCGCCCTTTTGAAGTTTTCCCCATAGCTTTCCCATCGGAATATTCAGATCCTGCGCTTTCTGAGGAAAAAATTCTCCCGGGCGCATATCCTCTTCCATAGCGTAACCGTAACAGGGCTTGGTATGCGACAGGGGGAAACACCTTACATGAAAGCCGTCCCCCTTGTACACAATCCCGGGAGACGTAATTTCTTTTACGATTATTTCATAATTAATGTACATATCAAGTACGCGCCGGTTTGTTTCGATATACTCGGCGATACGCGGCGGACCTATTATGTAAAGAGGATCATCCCTGTCAACCTGAGATGAAAGCATTAATAGGCCGGGAATACCGGTAACGTGATCGGCGTGCGTATGGCTGATAAAAATAGCGGAGATTTTTTTCCAGCGAAGGTTAAGACGGCGCAAAGAAACCTGGGTTCCCTCTCCGCAGTCAAAAAGGAAAAGCTCCCCTTCACGCCTTAATAAAACGGATGTTAAATGCCTGTTGGGAAGGGGCATCATACCGCCGCAGCCAAGAATAAACGCTTCAAGATTCATAATGGGTTAATCGTCTTTTAAACTGATTTTGTATTCTTTAACATCATCACCGTTTATAATGGCGCAATTACGCCCGCCCTGCTTCGCCGTATAAAGCGCCTTATCCGCCAGATCGTACAGGATTTTTGTGTCATTGTAAGCGCCGCACTGCGAAACATATACGCCAATGCTCATAGATACAAAATCGTAAACTTTTGATTTTTCATGCGGAATCTTTTTTGCTTTTATGGAATTGATCCAATGAGTAATGACGTTATCAACATGGGAAATATCTTTTTCAAACCACAACGCGGCAAATTCCTCGCCGCCGACTCTTGCCGTATAAACGCCTAAATCGTCTTTTATGCCGTTTAATACCGATCCTATAATACGCAGGCAATCATCGCCTTTTAAATGTCCGTAGTGGTCGTTGTATAATTTAAAGAAATCTATATCAGCTATAGCGACGCATAACCAGTCGTCGGAAGAGCGGTAATTTGAAAGATACCTTTGAAAAGTATTTGTAAAATCACGTTTATTTCTAAGCTGTGTCAACTCGTCCGTAATACTTTGATCTTCATATTTATTGCGTTCTTCCTCAAGCTCAGCCGCGCTTAATTCCAACCCCATCCGTAATTTTGTAATGTGCCAGCTGAAAAACAAACACAGAGAACCGGCAATGAGTATATGCACAATATCATAAATCCAGATATTATAATCTTTTACAATCATTGTGGAAGCAATAAAAATTACCGCCGCGCTTAACGTAAGAATAAGATTAAATTGAGGCGGATTAACATATAATAAAAGAGAAACCGCAAAAAAGATAAAAATTAAAGAAGCGGGTTTGTCCGGAGTTGCAAAAATATTTTGATATATGCCGAAAAACATTAAATTCGTATAAGAAATTGATATTAAAGAGTATATAGTGATATTTTCTACATTGACTAGCTGCATAACATAATTCGCGTACCAGTAAACCAGCATGGCTATAAAGGCTATTATAAGACAAACGCCCGCTCCAATGAAATTCAGATTTTCTGCCAATAGAGGTACAATTGCGTATAAAACAACAAAAATCGTTACAAGCAAATTTCCCTGCTTTAAACTTTGCAGGTTATTAATGAATGAATTATTCATACATTGCTGGTACTGCTCGCGCCCAAATGAGTAAAATCGCCAGTTGTATAAAAACTTTCGCATATGCTTCCTCTGTCATATATTATACCAAATTTTTAATTAAATGGAAATAACAAAATAAAGGTTTTTTTAATGAAAATTATTAAAAAATACCTCAATACCGCATTTTGATACGTTCCGCAAGCCCCGTTAAATTTTGGAATTCTAAAAAAGAGCCGTCATCCAACTGTACTTTTCCCGAGAAAAAGCCGAAAACCTGACGGCGCGTAAAATTATGCAATAACATACTGCGTCGGTCGATTCTTTCCTGATGTGGCTGGAATGTCATTTCCAGCCTGTTATCGTTGCTTGTAAAACGCCAGGGAGAAAGCCAGTTTGAAAGAGGGATATGAAAAGTTACTTGATCAAGTTTGTGCAGTTTACCGTCTACAAAAAAGCCGTTTTCAGTCCCATGAGAAAAATCCGCCCAACTGTAGCCAATGCAGAAACTTAGCTGTTTGCCGTCGCTTATTCCGCAAGCCGCCGCCCAATAACGAATATCTGCATTTGGACGGGCGCACCTGTTCCAGTCTAGAATACCCCATGCGTTTCCCCGGGTAAAAACAATTTCCGTACCGCCAAATTGAATCACTCCCTCGACAAAAAAACACGGTGAAACGCACGCGTATCTAAACGCATATTTTTCATTTCGCCACTGTTGGTTTGTCACAAGCGACTGAGACTCGTCAAATTCGCTTAAAACCAACTCGCCCCGCAAACTTCGATGCCGCCCGAATTTCGGAATATCGGTTTTAATAATTTTTGCGCCGCCATCCATACATATAAAATCGAGGTGTATTTTTTTTAATCGCCAGCGAATATTTCCCGCTTTACTGCTGACAGGCATATTATACGAGCCAAGGGGCAGCCATGTCTTAAAAGTCTGAGTAGAACGTTTCCTATCCCTGAGCGAGATAATGGAAATACTCATATATCCAAGCCAGCCGTCGTCCCTTATTTCAAAGACAACCATGTGGGTCGGAGTATGTACCATATATCGATCCGATTCCGATAATCTGTGCCTTGCCGCATAAACCAGCGCCGGATCGTAATAAAGGTAATCCTGTCTTGCCCAACCGGAATTAATAGGATGCCCCATGTCATCAAATAGCGGCAGAAATCCGCAAATTTCATTTTGAGTCATAATCAACCTGTTTACATATAAGTATCGGCATGGTATTAAGATAACATGGATTATAAAGGAATAAAAGCGTTAATAATGGGACTTGGCCTGCACGGCGGAGGCCTCCAATCCGCGCTTTTTCTGCTCAGGCGCGGCGCGGAAGTTACTGTTACCGACCTTAGAGACGAGAAAATTCTTATGCCCTCAATAAATGAGTTGGACGCGGCTTGTAAAAAAAATGATTGTCCAGCCGTCCGCTATGTTTTAGGGAAGCATGAAATTGAAGATTTTAAAAATGCCGATATTGTAATAAAAAATCCCGGCGTAAAACCGGACTCGCCCTTTTTATTGGCTTCCAAAAAAATAGAAACAGACCTTTCCCTGTTCCTGACGGAATCAAAGGCGAGGCTTTTCGCGGTAACAGGAACTAAAGGAAAAAGCGGAACATCCTCCGCCCTCCACTGGATTCTTTCAAATGACAGAAAAGCCGGCAAAGCGTTTCTTGGCGGAAACATAACGGTCTCCCCATTAACCTTTTTAGACGGGCTGACTGAAAATGACGATGTTGTTCTGGAGCTTTCAAGCTTCCAGTTGGGAGACATAAAAAATTATGTAAACGCCGATGGCCAGCCGCTGTTAAAACCAAAAGCGGCCATTTTAACATCCATTATGCACGATCATCTTGACCGTTATGCGTCAATGGAAGCTTACATCGACGACAAGCGGAACATTTACCGAGGCCAGGACTCAAACTGCGTAACAATCGCCGGGGATGACGATTGGGGAAAAAGTTTCCTCGCCGAAACAAAAGCGCGCCCTCTTATCTGGTCTTTAAAGCGCGACATACATTCAGCGTTAAGCAAGGGGCAAAGCGGCGGCTGCATTGATTCAAACGGGCGCGGCATTGCGCGTCTTCTCAACTGGGAAGGAGTACCCGATGAAATTACGGAATTGGTTCCGAGGCAAGTACTTACGCCCGGCAGTCATCAAAAAATAAATATGCTCTCTGCCGCCCTTGCAGTTTTTTCTCTTGGTGGAAAAGCGGACGCTATCCGCGGCGCCCTGGCAACCTTCCCCGGCATCGAGCACCGCCTTGAATTTTTCCATGAAGCAGAAGGAGTACGCTACTACAACGACAGCGCCGCCACCATTCCCGAAGCCGCCGCCGCCTGCGTCGAAGCGCTAACCGATCCTTCCGTAACACAGGGAGGCCTAATCCTTGTCACTGGCGGCACTGACAAAAACCTTGATTTTTCCCCCCTCGCAGTCGCCGCCAAAAAAGCAAAAGCAATTATCCTGCTTGAAGGCACAGGCAACGCAAAACTCATCCCCTTATTACGCGAAAACGGCATTTCTTACAATGGCCCCTTTGACGACTTGGACAAAGCCGTCCGTTGCGCGATAGCCAATGTCGCTGAAAAGGACATTGTAGCTCTTTCTCCCGGCTGCGCTAGCTTTGGTATGTTTTTAAATGAATTTGATAGAGGCAGGAAGTGGAAGGAAGCGGTACTGCGGATAACGGGTTAACTTATGGATTTGGATATGCTTCAAAGAAGAGCGGCTATCATCAAACAGGTACGCTCTTTTTTTGACAATAAGAATTACCTTGAATTGGACACTCCGCTTCTCTGCGGCGATTTAATCCCCGAATCGTGCCTTGAGGTTTTTCAAACTGAGCGTCTTTTCCCGCGAGGGAGCAAAAGAGAAAGCCTCCCTCTCTGGCTGATTCCCTCCCCTGAGATTTGGATGAAAAAAATAATAGCGAAGCACAATGTAAACGTGTATCAAATATGCAAATGTTTCCGTAATGGCGAATCCTGCGGTTATTTGCACAACAGCGAATTTACAATGCTTGAGTACTACACAATAAACGCCGATTATATGGATTCTCTCGCGCTAACGGAGGAGTTGTTTTCGTACTTAGCCAAAGATTCCGTCATTACTGTCGGCAACTTTGAGCGAATTACAGTAGCGGACGCGTTTGCAAAATGGGCCGGTTTTGATCTTTTCGCCGCAGCGGAAGAAGGACAAACCGCCATGGACTTGCAGGCTCGTAAACTGGGGCTTGCCCCAATGCCCGGCCTGACAGTGCATCAGCTTTACGATTTAATCTTTATCCACGCCGTAGAACCGCAATTAAAGTCTCAAAAACCTATCGCCCTCCTTGATTACCCGGCTTTTGTCCCCTGCCTAGCCAAAAAATCACCTAACGGGCGCACAACAGAACGCTGGGAATTGTACTGCAACGGCATAGAACTTGCAAACTGCTATTCGGAAGAAACCAATCCGAGCACCGTAAAAGATTTCTTTATAAGCGAAGAAGCCGAAAAAAACAGAACCGCCATTGTTCGCCACAACGTAGATCATGATTACTGGAAAATCTTCAAAACCTTCCCCAATTGTTCAGGCGTAGCAATTGGGCTGGACAGGCTAATAATGGCACTAACCTGCAAAACAACAATAGACGGGGTAATAGATTTTATTGTATCTTAAAGGGAGTGGGGAGTAGGGAATGGGGAGTGGGGTTATTGTCCGTTATCTTATCGTAAAATTCCACGCATAGTCTTCGGACAAAAACCCCTTTCCCCCCTTTGTGATCTTTGTACCTTTGTGTTCTTTGTGTGAGGTCCTCGGAAGTTAGTCCGCTTTTTTCTTTACATCGGAAAGACCGGAACAATCAAAATTAACGGTATAAACGGGAGTTTTGGGAATATCAAACTTCACGTCAGCCTCTCCTTTGAAACGGTATTTAATCTGCCTCATGGCGATAACATCGTCTAACAGCTTTCTGTTTGTGTTGATAAAATTCATTGAAAAAAGAAACTTGGTTTCGCATGAGCTTTTGGCAGGAATATTTAAAATATCGTTGGCAACGCCGTCAGCCCAATGAAAATTGTTGCCGTATAAATCATATTTTATTGACGACAGAACGGAGGCAAAGTTATTGGGGTTGTCAATCTTTATAACAGCCTCAAATTCCGTAACGACAAGATCGGCTTGAATTATGTAAATTGAAATAACTTCAAATTCCGGCTCAATTACATTGACTGGCAATTCCGCAATTTGTGGCTGCGATTTGCATGTCATAAACAGTAAAGCAAATAAAATAAAATAAATTTTACGCATACTTATAATATCGACAAATTTTTTGAACTTTGAGAAACTCTAATTTGATTTTTAGAATACTCCCGTCTTATATGTAAGATAATTCACTGTAATAAACCGTGTTGTTTTCCGCGCTGATGGCGCTAACCATATTATTATCGGCGGAACAGGCATGGGTTTTGTCGAGCAGGCCGCTTTCAAACAGACCTGCAACCAACGCTCCGCCGCAGGCGTTAAGGCGGCCCTCTAAAATAGCGGACGCGAGAGCGGGTGAATCTTTTTCAAAGAAAAGGCGCAAAACTTCTTCCGCCAAGACTTTAGCCGTTTTTTGATCGGTATTACAGGAAAGATTGCAGGAAACTACTATCAAGGTTTCGTCCAAAACAGGCGTAATTACGGCTTTTAAAGCCTGAGCAAGGTCGTAAATATACTGAGCTTTCGGCTGCCCCATCAAAATAGGGACAATTGACGCGTTGGGGAAACAGTATTTTACAAAAGGCAGGAGGATTTCTATGGAATGTTCTCCCAAGTGTGGTATATCATTGATTTCAAAGAAATTACCGTGAAATTCAAGTTCTTCGGACATTTCCCTGTCAACGGGAATATTTCCAATAGGGGTATGAAAAGAGTGAGAATTTGACAAAAACAGCCCTTTTTCCCTTTTATCATGGATTGGTCCCAAAATGACCACCCGTTTGATATTGCCGCTTCTGCCAATTGCCGAAGAAAAAGCTCTGGCAACCAGCGTCCCGGAGTAGCTCCACGCCCCATGAGGTGCAATAATTGCCTGAGCATGGCCGCCCTGCTCTTCTTCAAGGCCAAAAGACCTTAGATAATTGAGAATTTCCTTCCTGTCTTCGGGATAAAACATTCCGGCTCCAACCGGGCTGCGAATGCGCCTTTTTTGGGCGAGCAAAGCTTCCATATATTAACTCTAGTGTTTGCCGGAGCCGTATGCAAGGAAAAAACATAAAAAAAGTAAGATTATGGATAAATTTCTTTGGAAAAATATTTATAAACAAAATTAAAAAAATATGGACAAAATAGTTTATTGAAAACACTGTATTTTTAGATATTTATTGTCATACATTTCAATTGACTTTTCACATTTTTAGGGTTAAAATATTATTATGAATCTCAAAACAGTAATTAACACGGATACAATAGAGCTTCATTTAAAAGGCTCTACCAAGAAAGAAATAATCAACGAATTGCTTGATATTCTTGTCAGGACTGGAAAAGTTAAGGATAAAGGGGCGGCGTTAGCGGCGGTAATGGACAGAGAAGAAAAAATGTCCACCGGTATGAAGCACGGGATCGCTATTCCACACGGGAAATGCGCCTCTTCTGAGGATTTGGTCGCGTGCATCGGCATTTCAGAAAAACCTGTGGACTTTGATTCTTTGGACAAACAGCCTTGCAGGATTTTTATAATGACCCTATCACCTGTTGAAAAAACAGGGCCGCATTTGCAGTTCCTTGCGGAAGTCAGTCTGTTATTTAAAAGCGCCGAAAAACGCGAGGAAATTTTAAAAGCCAAAACACCCGAAGAAGTGCTTGAAATACTTGCCGATTAATTCCCGGCAAGGGAAAGACAATGTACGTCAAAGACAATTTAATCCTTGATAACGACGGCAGAGTTTTAATTCTGCGCGGAGTGAATCTTGGCGGAGACTCAAAAATACCTTTCTGCGAAATTGGCGGCGAAATAAAACCCGGCTTTTTAAACACTCAAAATAATGTTTCCTTTGTAGGAAGGCCTTTTCCACTTGAAGACGCGGAGAGCCATTTTAAGCGGCTGAAAAAAGCGGGAATGACTTTTCTAAGACTGATTGTCACATGGGAAGCTATTGAGCATGAGGGGCCTGGAATCTACGATGAAGCGTATTTGGCGTACCTGCGAAAAATTCTTTTAATAGCCGACAAAGAGGGGATTTCAGTTTTTATCGATCCTCATCAGGACGTGTGGAGCAGATGGACGGGGGGAGACGGCGCTCCCGCGTGGACTTTGGAAAAATTGGGAATGAATCCCGATAATTGCGATGTCTGCGGAGCTGCAATTACGCGCCAGCGTTACGCTCTATATCATAAGAGTAAAAAATATCCCGACGGGGATCCCTTTCCCAAAATGATATGGCCGGGCAATTACAACCGTTACGCGGCGGCGACAATGTTCAGTTTATTTTTCGCTGGAAAAACTTATGCGCAGGATTTGCAGATAGAAGGTGAAAACGTACAAGACTGGCTTCAAAACCGGTACATTGCAGCTTTTAAGCATGCGCAGCGCCGATTAAAAAATTGCGCCGCAATAACAGGTTGGGGTTCGATGAATGAGCCGCATTTTGGCTTTATCGGCCATCAAAATCTTGAAAACCCCGAAAGCATGGTTATCCCAGCCGGACCGCGCCCAAGCCCGTGGCAGACTATCCGCGCCGCCTGTGGCTATCCTGTGGAAGTTCCCATTTACAAAATTGAATCTTTGTTTAAAAAAGTTTCCGGTTACGAAACTTTCAACCCGCAGGGAATTTCACTTTTTAAAGACGGCTTTCACTGCCCTTGGAAACAAGCTGGCGTGTGGCGTGAAGAAGACGGCGCACCTCGGCTTTTACGCGCCGATCACTTTAGCAGTTATCAGGGACGCCCCGTTAACTTTGCCGATGATTTCTTAAAACCGTTTATTGTCAAATACATCAACGCCATGAAAGAAGCTGACGATAAATCTCTTTTCTTTATTGAGGGATTGCCTAATTGCATGAAGGCCGAATCTCATCCGTCATGGGAAAAAGATGATCCCATTAACACAGTCAACGCGTTTCATTGGTACGACGGTTTCGCTCTTTTTACAAAAAGTTTTCGTTCATGGTTTACATTCAATCAGGACACTTTTAAAATAATTTTGGGAAGAAAAAATGTAGCGGACTATTTCGCGAAATGTCTCGCTCAGGGAATCGGCTGGACAAAGAAAAAAATGGGGAACATTCCCGCTTTTCTGGGAGAGTTCGGGCTTGCCTTTGACTTGAACAACCGCAGAGGTTTTAAAAAGGGCGATTATTCGGTACACGAGCAGGCTCTGTCCATGTACTATGACGCGGTTGACGCGAATCTTCTTCATTCGACAATTTGGGATTATTCGGCGTGCAACACAAATAAATATGGCGACAGTTGGAACGACGAAGACCTTTCAATATTTTCAGAAAACAGCGAACGCGCCGCCTCCGGCTGGAAACGCCCCTATCCAATGGCAACAGCTGGAAAGCCGCTTTTCTTCAGTTGGAACAAAAAACGCAAAAAAACAGTTTTCTATTTTACCGCAGAAAGCGCCATTAAAGCGCCAACCGTAATTTTCCTGCCCGAATACTTATTCGCGAAAAAGCCCAAAATAGAAATCGCCACCCCAACAGGAGAAGCCTTTAAATGGGAACAAAACCATGAAGAACAAAAATTACTTATCTACAACGGCGATTATAATGGAGAAGTACTGGTAAAGATTTTTTCGTGATAATTTAATTCTTTACAATAGTATCACTTTATAGTACTATTAAAGTATGAATTCCAAACACAAAAAGACTATAGAATTGATTTTTAAGAATCCCATACAGGCTGGTATTCTATGGTCTGATATTATAGGACTTTTTGTCGCTTTGGGATGTAAAATATCCGAAGGGGAAGGATCGAGGGTGAGGGTTAAGCTTAATGGGACACGGGCTGTTTTTCATCGTCCTCATCCGCAAAAAACCACAGATAAAGGCGCTGTAAATTCGGTTCGAAAATTTCTTGAAAACGCGGGGGTAAATTATGATGAATTATAAAGGTTATTTAGGTACTGTAGAGTATGACGATCAGGCAAAAATTTTTCATGGGGACATTATCAACACAAGAGACGTTATTACTTTTCAGGGTACAACGGTGAAAGAGATAGAGCGCGCTTTTAGGGACTCTATTGACGATTATATAGCATGGTGCAAGGAGGACGGCGTTGAACCTGAAAAACCTTATTCCGGCAGATTCAACATCCGGTTGTCTCCTGATCTTCACCGTCAAATAGCCGTTATTGCCAAAAAAAAACGGGTATCGCTTAACAGTTTTGTAGAAAAAGCCATCACCGATGAAATTGTGCTTCTAAGTAATGGAAACCACTAACCCCCTCTTCCGCCTTTGTGATCTTTTTATCATTCCTTTGTGTGAAGCTTTTGGCGAATCACTCCTCAGTAAGACGTTTTTCTTCTTCTTTAAGAAGCCTTGAAAAGAAGCGAGTTTCCAGTTTGCGGCGATTTTCTAGAATGCGGCTTGTGTAATTAAGAGTGACCTCTGGCGCGCCTGTTGACCTTACCCTTCCAGTGCCGACATTGTACATGGCAAGAGCGGAAATTTCATTGACGCTTGAATTCATGCAGTACCGTAAATGACCGACTCCGTAACGCGCGTTGGTATTAATATCATAAAAAGACATAATATCAAGATGGGGAAAAGATTTGTTGTTTAATTGAAATAAACCGCGATCTACGCTCCCGTTGCGGTTTTTCTTGTTTATCGCGTTTGGGTTAAATCTGCTCTCTTCCCAGCATAATGCGAAGGCTAACGCGGGCGGAATGTCAAATTCATCGCAACTGTTCAGAATAGCCCGCGCAATTTCCGCGTTTGAACATATAGCGGTAAAAAAATCCATTACCCATTCTTTGTACTCGGGATTTCGGTAATATTCCAAAATGGAATCGGGAATATTTTCCGATTTGCCAAAAAGCGCGGAAAAATCTTCTTCCTCTTCATCCTCTTCATCTTCAATAATGGGAGTAACAGGCGCGGGTTTTTTAAAATATCCGGAATAATCCGCGATTATCGCGCATAAAACCAAGGAACAGAGTACTCCCGTAAATACGGGTATTAATAATTTTACTTTTATTTTTGAAAAACTTGTTTCCAAAAAAGTTACCTTTAAATTGAGCGAACTCTAATTATTCCGTCTACCTTACGAATCTTATCAAGCACGGGAGCCGATAATTGCTGTTCGGTGTCAATTATATTATAGGCATAATCATCACGGTGGTGGTTGATTAAATCCGTAATATTGATATTTGAACCGGCGAGAATTGTCGTTATCTGCCCTACCATATTGGGAATATTTTTATTCACTACAAGCAGCCTGTTTGGGGCGCGTTGTTCAAGCTTACAGCGGGGTAAGTTCACGGAATTGCGGATTGTTCCCGTTTCAAGATAGTCAATAATTTGTTTGACTGCCATAATAGCGCAATTGTCTTCGGCTTCGGGGGTTGACGCGCCAAGATGAGGAATACCGATGACTTTTTTGCAGGCTAAAAGCTCCTGATTCGGGAAGTCGGTAACATAGACGCTGATCTTTCCCGCGTCAAGCGCTTCAATTATGTCCTTGTCTTTCACCAGCGCGTTACGCGAAAAGTTGATAACCCGCGCGTCTTTTTTTATTATACGGAACTTTTCAGCGTCCAGAAGCCCTTTGGTCGTCTCCCCTAGGGGAAGGTGCAGAGTGATGTAATCCGATTTTGCGAGGAGGCTTTCAAGGGTATCGGCGCGGCCTACTTCGCGGGAAAGATTCCATGCGGCATCTACGGAAATATACGGATCATAGCCGATTACGTCCATACCTAGGGCAATTGCGTCATTTGCGACCATTACGCCGATGGCGCCAAGCCCTACAACGCCTAAAGTTTTACCCTTAATTTCAGGCCCTGTAAATTTAGACTTCTCTTTTTCTACAAGTTCCGCTATATCCGCCTTGTCAGCCGAAGACATAGTCCAATTAATGCCGCCGACAATATTGCGCGATGAAAGAAGCAGCGCCGCCAGAGTCAGCTCTTTGACTGCGTTAGCGTTGGCGCCCGGAGTATTAAAGACCGCTACCCCGCTGTCACTGCACTTCTGAACGGGGATATTGTTGTAACCCGCGCCGGCTCTCGCGATAGCAAGCACGGAAGACGGTATTTCCATCCCTATCATATCGGCGCTGCGCACCAATACCGCGTCAGGGTTGGGAATGTCGCTTGCGACTTCATATTTATCATGCGGGAAAAGATCAAGCCCCAAGTGAGAAATTTTATTTAACGTTTGAATACGAAACATATTTATTCCTTTTATTTTTTCTCAAATTTTTCCATGAAACTTATCAGCGCTTTTACGCCCTCAATCGGCATGGCGTTATATATGCTCGCCCTCATGCCGCCGACAAGCCTGTGACCGGCAAGATTGATAAGCTTTGCCGCAGCCGCTTCTTTTACAAAGCGGGTTTCAATCTCGGTCTTTTTCGCCTCATTTTGTTCCGTCGTTATAAACGGGATATTCATCAAACTGCGGTACTCTTTTTGCACTGGAGAATAAAACAAATCTGACGCGTCAAGGTAATCATAGAAAAGTCTGGCTTTTTCACGGTTTAATTTTGCCATGGCCTCAACGCCGCCCAGATTTTTCAGCCATTCCAGAACAAGCATAACAATGTAAATGCCATAACACGGCGGAGTATTGTACATGGAACCTTCAGCCGCGTGAATGTCATACCGGAGCATCATTGGAACCCAATCCGGCGCCTTTTTAATTAAATCTTCGCGGATAATTACAATGGTAGTTCCCGCAGGCCCTAAATTTTTCTGAGCGCCGGCGTAAATTATTCCGAATTTGCCGACATCAATCGGCTCTGAAAGGATATTACTGGAAGCGTCCGTAACAAGAGGCACGGAGCCGGTATTGGGAAGCTTATCCCACTTGGTTCCGACAATCGTGTTGTTCAGCGTTATATGATAATAAGCGTCATCGGCTGAAGGAGGGGGAGCGTCGGGAATATATGTGTAGGCCTTGTCTTTGGAACTTGCCTTTACCGCCACTTCGGCGTATTTCGAGGCTTCTTTTGCCGCCTTGTCCGCCCAAATGCCCGTATCAATATATGAAGCTTTCTTTCCCTGCCCGGGCCTATCTCCTGCCGCAAGGTTAAGGGGAATCATTGAAAATTGAAGTGAAGCGCCGCCCTGTAAAAAAAGCACTTTATAATTGGCTGGGATACCCATTAATTCCCTAAGAAGAGCCTCCGCTTTATCGATAATGGGCTTAAAATCCTTGGAACGGTGGCTCATTTCCATTACGGATTGGCCGGTACCGTTCACATCCGTCATTTCAGCCGCCGCTTTTTCCAAAACCGGCAATGGAAGGGCGGAAGGGCCGGGAGAAAAATTATAAACTCGCATAGGTAACTCCAAAAAATTAGATTACCTTACTATACAAAAAAATCAAAATAATGTCGAGAAGTCCTAAATACAGGCAAAAAAACACGTTATTTCCATATAAAGACAAGTATTAATTGAACTGTATAGAAAATTGATATAAAATTAAGATATGGCTGACAGGGTTTTTACCGTACTTGATCTAATAGACCTCGATCTTAAAGAACACAATTCTTTGAACCTTCGCTGTATCGGAGGCAGAAAGGGGCTTGGAAGGTCAATTGACATTCCCGACATAAACAGGCCTATGGGCGCGATTATGGGCTTTTTTGAGGATTTTGCCTATCAAAGAATTCAACTTTTTGGGCGCGGGGAAGTGGCGTTTTTAAGGCGGCTGGAAAACGAAGGCAAGACCGAGACAATCAAAGAGATGTTCAATTTCCCGATGCCCTGTTGCATCTTTACCCACAACTTAGGCCCGCACAAAGAATTTTCCGAAATAGCCGAAAATTCCCAATGCCCTATTTTGCAAACTGATTTAGGTTCCGCCGATTTTTCCGCTAGAATAATGCGCATCCTTGCCATTATTTTTTCGCCGCGTCAGATTATTCATGGCGTGCTTGTTGAAGTTTATGGGCTGGGAATTTTAATACAAGGCGACTCAGGAGTCGGAAAAAGCGAAACCGCGCTTGAATTGATTCACCGCGGACACCGGCTGGTCGCAGATGATGTTGTAGAAATAAATTGCAATTACGGAAATACTTTGATGGGCGCGGGCGCGAATAAAATTATCGGACACCACATGGAAATTCGCGGCCCCGGAATAATAAATATTACGCATTTATTTGGGGTAAGGGCGATAAGGGATCGGAAAGAAGTCCAGCTTGTCGTAGAATTGGAAGAATGGGACGCGCATAAAAATTACGACAGGATTGGCGCGGAAGATCACACGGTTGAACTGTTGGGAGTAAAAATACCAAAGTTGACAATACCCGTAAAGCCGGGACGTAATATTCCAATTATCATAGAAACAGCCGCGATGAATGAGCGGTTAAAATCCATGGGTTATCATGCCGCCAAGGAATTCAACAAGAATATTTTAAAGTGGATCGAAAGCGACGCGGCAAAATCGGTCTTCTTTGGCCATGATGATATAATTTAAGGAAAAAAGGATGACTGAAAGAGTTGTTACAGTATCAAACAGAGCGGGCATTCACGCCCGGCCTTCGGCTCTTTTGGTTCAGACGACAAAGAATTTTTCATCCAATATTTATATAGAAAAAGGGATGGATCGGATAAACGCCAAATCCATAATGGGTATTATAACTTTAGGCGCGTCCTACGGAACTGAATTAAGAATCATTGCCGAAGGAGAAGACGAAAAAACGGCTGTAGAAACGCTGGTCAAGCTCTTTGAATCAAAATTTGAGGAAGAGTAAGTTACGTGCAAAATTTTAAACCACGTCCCGAATATTCAATTTTAAGAGTACGTATATTAATATTAATTTATTCCCTTTTATGCGTTCTTACTTTTCTTTTCTCTCAAGGATTTTTTTCAAGTACCCTTCAAAACGGAGAAATGCCGGATCGTCTTAACTTTATCGTATTTTTTACCATTCCGGCGGTCTTAATAATTTTTCTTGGTATTTCCGTATTTTACCTTATCATGGATTTTATTTTTAAACGTCCGGGGAGCAGATTCAACGTAAGGCTTTTGGCTTATTTTGCCGTTATCGTCATATTTTCAATAGCGCCATTAACGCTGATGACAAGCGCCGCATTAAACCAAATCGCGCGTTTTTGGCACAATATAGACTCAGACGCGTCTACAAGAGCGGCAAACAGTTTTATCGCCGAGAATTATTCGCTTCATATGGAGCGCTTTGAAAATATCCTGCGGCAAAGCAATTTTTCAATTTCCGCGCCGCAGGGAAAACTTCCGCAGGATATTTCATCTGTTCAAGTTTTCAGTTTGCAAAACGGGCAATGGGCGGAAACATCGTATACAGGCGACGGTCAATTTAAACTGCTGACCCCTCCTTCCTCGGAAACAGGTTTTGTAACAAGAGAGTTACCCAGGGATCAGGGGACAATTCGTTATGTGCAAAAAATGCCGCAGAATAACTTGCGTGTTATCAATTACAACCTTGGCATGGATTTTGACAAGGGGAAATCCGTATTGGACAACCAAGCCGAACGTTTTGACACGGTTAATTTGCTAAGAGAAAATATGCGCCCCTTATTACTTTATTATTATACTGCGTTTTTTCTTCCAACATTTTTAATGACGGCAATTATCGCCATTTCATTCACAAGGCGCATTACCCGCCCGATTGCGGAATTAACTGAAGCGATTCAACGCGTCGCTGAAGGGGATTTTTCCTTTCAAATTTTTTCAAGCCGTAATGACGAGCTTGGCATCCTTATTCGTTCCTTTAACTCAATGGTTCAGGATTTGGAAAAAACAAGGGAAGCGCTTGTAAGAAACGAAAAAATATCAATATGGCAGAACATGGCGCAACAGCTTGCCCACGAGATAAAAAACCCTCTTACGCCAATTAAACTTTCCGCTGAGCGAGTGCTTCGCAGGTGGCAGAATAACCCTGAACAAATAGGCGAAATTCTGGAAAGCTCCATGATGGCTATTATTCAGGAAACGGAAGGGCTTTCTGTTTTAATTAACGAATTCAGAACATTGTCAAAACCGATGGAACCGTCCAATTCGCTTGTATTTTTAAAAGAACCCGTAGAAGAAGTAATAAACGCGTACTCAGGCTCTTACCCTAATGTAAAATTCAATCTGGAACATATTCAGGATAATATACGGATAAAAATTGATAAACACCGCCTTTCGCAAATTATTACAAATCTTGTGATAAACTCCATTGATTCAATGAACGGTAACGGAGAAATTGAAATACGCGCTGATATTGTCAAAAAAAGGGAAGTCTGCTATTGTAGAATAAGCGTCAAAGATTCGGGCAAGGGCATCGGCGCGCAGGAAGGCCGTCAAATTTTTACTCCTTATTTTACAACTAAAGAATCCGGCACCGGGTTGGGGCTTCCCATTGTCGAGCGAATTGTAACGGATCATGGCGGAACAATCTGGTTTGATTCGGCAGAAGGCATAGGAACGACATTTTATATCGATCTGCCGTCAGCTTAAGCCACAGGCTTGAGGAATTATATGCCGTCAATATTAATCATTGATGATGAACCCGGTATCAGAAAAACTCTCGCGTCCATTCTTGAAGATGAAAAATACAAAGTCTTTACTTCGGAGGACGCCCTTCTAGGCATGGAAGTTTTAAAACGTGAAGTAATAGATATGATTTTTCTTGATGTTCTTCTGCCAAATATGGGCGGCATTAAGGCTCTGGAAATAATACGCAAAGAATGGCCTGTTACGGAAATTGTCATGATTTCAGGCCACGCAAACATTGATATGGCCGTGCGCGCCGTCAAACTGGGCGCTTTTGATTTCTTGGAAAAGCCGCTGTCGCTTGATAAAGTCCTGACAGTTTGCAGAAACGCGCTCGCAATAAAAAACCTTCGCGAAGAAAATAAAACATTAAAAAAAATAAATAATTTCGCGAGCGAGGATATAATCGGAACGAGCGCTGCCGTAAGAAAAATAAGGGAGACGGTAAAACAGGCTGCGGCAAGCGACGCGCGAATATTAATCACAGGCGAAAACGGCTCGGGAAAAGAAGTAATCGCAAGGGCTATTCATTCCTGCTCCGCGCGCGCCGACAATCCGTTTATTGACGTAAACTGCGCGGCAATACCGGAAACGCTGATAGAAAGCGAACTCTTCGGGCATGAAAAAGGCGCTTTTACGGACGCCGTATCCATGCGCAAAGGGCGGTTTGAATTGGCGCACGGCGGGACCCTCTTTCTTGATGAAATCGGCGACATGAGCCTTTCAGCGCAGGCAAAAGTACTGCGCGTAATTCAGGAACAGAAAATTGAACGCGTTGGCGGGGAAAAAATAATAGAAACCGACGTACGCATCATAGCGGCGACTAATCAAGATTTGGAAAAAGCCTGCGGCGATGGGCGGTTCAGGCAGGATTTATTTTTCAGATTAAATGTAATTCCCATCCATTCCCCTCCCCTGCGGGAAAGAAAGGAAGATATTCCCCATCTGCTTTACCATTTTTTAAAAGATTTAAAAAAAGAAATAACTCTGGAAGGCGACGCTCTGGAACTTCTTGCCGCTCATGATTGGCCTGGAAATATCAGAGAATTAAAGAATTTAGCCGAGAGAATGGCGGTAATGCACCAGGGAAACGTCATAAACGGGGAAGAACTTGGAAAATTGCTCATTATAAAGGGAAAAAAGCCCTTAAATGCGGCGCAAACCAGCATGGAACCTGCGATACCTTCAAATATTCTGGAGCAAAATTACAATGAAGCCAAAGACAATTTTGAAAAATATTATTTGGAATTCCAACTTTTAAAAAACAATGGTATAATATCAAGGACGGCGGAGGCAATCGGGATTTACCCGAGTAACCTTCACGCTAAAATCAGGAAGTACGGTATTACAACGGCAAAAAATAGGGAGCAATAATAATTATGAAAGAGTTGACGGATCGACAAAAACAAGTCCTTTCCTTTATCGCTAACTATATTAAGAAAAACTCCTACCCTCCGACGATAAGAGAAATAGCGGATCACTTTGAAATTTCGGTAAAAGGGGCGCATGATCACATAACGGCCCTGCGCAAAAAAGGACATTTAAGACAGGCGGATAAAAGGCCGCGGACAATGGGGCTGACCCATTCAAGGCCGGAGGACGCGGATTTGCTTGAAATCCCCATTCTTGGAACGGTTGCCGCAGGTCATCCTATTCTGGCGGAAGAAAATTTTGACGGAAATATCCTGCTTCACCGTTCTATGTTAAAGAAGAATAAAAAATATTTCGCGCTTAAGGTAAAAGGCGATTCAATGTCCGGCGCGGGCATTCTGGAAGGCGATACCGCAATTATCGAAAAGCAGAATACCGTCCATAACGGCGAAATTGCCGTAGCTGTGATAGATGAAGCCGTAACGCTGAAGCGTTTTTACAGGGAAAGTTCAAGAGTCAGATTGCAGGCGGAAAATCCCGCATACAAGCCGATTTACAGCCAGGAAGTAAAAATACTTGGCAGATTATTTACAATAATCAGATCATATTAACATGGCTTCCGTTTCACCTAACGCATATATTTTTCTGGGCCCTGAACTTGGGAAAAAACAGGACGAGGTTGATTTATTAAAGCAAAAATTACAGGACGCGGAAACAACAGTTTTTTACGCCGGCGAAACCCCGGTAAGCGCGATTGCCGATACAATTCAAAATGAAAGCCTTTTTTTTGATAAACGCCTGATCATTATTAAAAACGCGGAGATAATTAAGAAAAAAGACGAGATTGACCTTCTTGCATCCTGCATAGAAAACATTGATAACAACACGGCAATTATACTGCTCTCCGATGAAATAAAACTTGCCGCCGCCCTTGACGACGCGGTTCCTAAAAACAACCGTAAAATTTTTTACGAATTGTTTGAAAGGGAAAAAAGTGAATGGCTAAAACAATTTTTCAGGCGCGAAGGCTTTAACATTGACAAGGACTGCATCGCCGTAATTCTGGAAATGGTGGAGAATAATACTGAAGCGTTAAAAAGGGAATGTTCGCGCCTTGTGTATTTCTTGCCGAGGGACAAAGGGCAGGGGGAAAGCCTTGTTAAAACGGAAGACGTTGAAAAATGGCTTTCCCACAACAGGGAAGAATCGGCTTTTACGCTTTTTTCCCGTATTGCCGCAGGCGACTTGTCTAAAGCGCTTGAATCGCTTTCCGTTATGTTAGCCGCAAAAGAAAGCGCGCAAAGCATTTTGGCGGGGTTAGCGTGGTGCTTTAGAAAACTTGGCGATTATCTGTCCCTGCTTGAAACAGGAGACGCTAACAACAGCTTTGAATTAAAAAAAATAGGGCTTTCGTCCCCCAAAGCTAAAGACGATTACGCAGCCGCCGCACGCCGTTACAACGCCGAATCGGCTGAAGCCTGCCTTGCCCTTACTGCTGAATACGACAATTTACTGCGCTCTCCCGTCGGAGTAATGGAAAGAATTTTAATGGACAGGTATATTTTAAAAATTATAACAGCCTAATAGAGTAGTTCGGAAACTTCAGTTTCTGAACTACTTCCTTATAAATATCGCAATTTTGCAGGGCTTTAGCCCGAAAAATTGCAAGGCTTGTTAGGGAATCAACCGGATTCCCTAACAAGCCTAATACAGTCTTCAATATTTTTTATGGCTTCGTCAAATTCACTATGCAATAAAAAACCTGCTAAAATGCCAAGATGCTCTTCAACCGGCTGTGACCATGTTTTCTTTTTTAATTCAGCAAGTATATTCTTGGCGGTTTTTTTATTATACTCGCCGCACGCGGCGCGAATTTCAAGTAATTTTTCTTTTAACTGCGAATAATCGCCATAGCCTTCTTTTTGAGTTTTTTTTCCCTTTTCTTCAAACGCGGTAATTACGGCATATAGTGAATTTAGGAACAACGGGAGTTCCTCCATAATCAGCTTTTTATCATTATCACGTCCCGCCTGTTCCAATTTTTGCGCTTTTTGTGAAAGATCTTTTTCGCCAACATTGGCAAGAGCGCTCTTCATCGCATGAACATTAATTATAAACATGGAAACATCATCAACTCTGCGGCATTTGTTTATATAAATTGATTCTAATATTTTAGCCGCCTTTTTTGTGTCACGGATAAAAAATTCCGCCAACTGTGAATCTATTGAAGACTTATTTGTTTTATTGTTTATTATCTCTTTTTGTTTACGCGCCGCTTCAACAACTTCGCTCGGGTATTTATCGCGTATTAATTTATTAAGCGTCATATTTAATTGGCGGGTATCAATCGGTTTGGAAATAAAATCATCAAAACCGTTTTTCAGGAACATTTCCGCCTGTCCTGCAAGGGCGTTTGCGGTTAACGCCACTATCGGTTTTGTATATCCCAATTCACGGATTATTTTTGTCGCTTCAATACCGTCCAGCCCCGGCATCATGTGATCCATAAAAATAACGTCGTAATCGCATTTATTCCTGATTTTGTCTATTGCTTCAAATCCGCTCATTGCGGTATCAATTGAAAGATCATAAGACGCCATTAAGCCTCTTGCGACATAAAGATTTGACTCCACATCGTCAACGATTAAAACACGGCCATAAGGCATATATTCGCGCTTTACTTGCAGGTTTCTTATTCTCTGTTCATTGATAAAGTTAAGCTGCATTAAGTTTTCAGCCATTTCTTTGCCAATTACTCCATGAGCGGTAAATTTTTGAGGCAGACTAACAGTAAACACGGAACCCACATTCGGCGTACTTTCAATATCAATATTCCCGTTCATCATCTGCAAAAGATTGCGCGTAATGCTCATGCCAAGACCGGCGCCTTCTGTTTTTCGGTTCGCTTCCATGTTAAACCGGGAATAATCGGTGCCCAATTTACGCACCTGCTCGGCAGTCATGCCCTGTCCGGTGTCACTTACGCGGAAAATAACCGTTACATTGTCTCCTTCCTCAAACACGGATGAAACATTAAGATTTATAGAGCCTTCATTCGTATATTTATACGCATTAGAAAGCAGATTATTTAAAATCTGTTTAATGCGAAGTTCATCGCCAATCAGCATAACGGGAATATTTTCATCAATTTTAAGTTTGAATTCAATAGGTTTGCTTTCGTAGCGCATCATGTTCAGTTGGACAGTGTCGTGAATAAGGCTTGCTATATCATATTGAACCGGTATTAATTCAAATTTGCCCGCTTCGATCTTTGAAAGATCAAGTATGTCATTAATAATTCCAAGCAACAGGTCGGCGGAGTTGTAAATCCTTTCAAGGGCTTCTTTTGTCGCTTTTGGCAACGAATCATCTTGAAGCTGAATCTCAGTAATACCTAAAATTGCGTTCATGGGCGTGCGAATTTCATGGCTCATCTTTGCCAAAAAGTCACTCTTTGCCTTACTGCTTTCCATGGCAATTTCGGCTTTACGCATTTCAGCTATCATCGCCTTCTGCTCGCGAAGATCCCTAATATATTCCGTAACTGTAAATTCATTCTTATGCTTAACACGAATGCAGATTACTTCTACCGGCAATTGTTCTCCGTTTGTTTTTTGATGTATCCATTCAAAACGGCTATAACCTTCCCTTAGGGCTTTACCGACAAGATCAACGCCTTTTTCCCCTGATGTAACGCCGTCAGGCTGATATTCAGGAGAAAGATTAATAAAATTATTAATAAAATCCTGTTTATCCGCCATCTCAAACATTTTTACCGCTTCCTTATTACAATCTATAAGCCTCAGATCTTTATCCCAAAAAATCGCGCAGAAAGGAGCGGCATCGATCATTATCTGAGTGCGTTCATCAGCCTCGCGCATTCTCATTATCTGGTTATTGTGGTTTACGGCGGAACTCATCATTAGCCCCGCCGATCTTAAAATGCTGATTTCTTCGTCTGAAAGAGTACGCTCATTTCTGCAGTCATCTATGCTGAAAAAACCCCAAAAATCGCTTTCCAGAAACATAGGGATAATTACGATGGATTTCATCCCATAATTACCTAAAAAATCACGGTCTTCTTCAGATAATTCAGATAACGGACTGTTTATATAATTACCTTTTAAAAATAAATCTTCCCATTCCCTCTTCATGCTATATGGAAAATGCAAACCGTGCGGAATTTGTACGCAATTCCTGCCATAATCGCTAAGCCACTCGTACCGTAAAACAAAATTCCTCTCGCCGTCGATTATTTCATTACGCCAAATTTGAACGCGATCAACATCCATGCGGCGGCCTACAAGATCAAAACTTTTTAATAATGTTGTTTCAAATGGAATGTCTTCATTGCTTGCCAGCAGAATGGCGGCGGCGGCGTTCACCGTATCAAGCAAACGCGTCTGTTTCTTTAAAACGTTTTCATTGTCAAAAGACATTAAATATGCGCCTTTGCTTCCTTAAAAAGGTCCTTTACTTCAAAAAAAACCTCGGCTATTTTTGGATCATAATGAGTGCCGGCGTTCTCCATAATAATTCTAACAGCTTCTTCATCTGTAAACGCATTTTTATACGGACGCTCTGAAACAAGCGCGTCATACACGTCTACAATCGCCATAATGCGCCCTTGCAGGGGAATTCCTTCTCCCTTAAGCCCATTAGGATAACCTTTTCCGTCCCATCGTTCATGATGGCTTCCGGCAAACAATCTCGCGTTATGCAAAAATTCACCCTCTCCTGTCTGAGCGATAATTTTATCGATTATCCGCTCGCCTTCTTCGGCGTGAGTTTTCATAATTTCGTATTCATCGTCCGTAAGTTTGCCGGGTTTATTTACTATTAAATCAGTAATGGAGATTTTTCCCAGATCATGCATACGCGCCGAAGAAATCATTTTTTCAATGTCCCAGCTTGAAATTATTTCCGCATAAACCCCGCGTTTTTTCATTTCGTTAATTAATATCTTGATATACGCCGAAGTACGCTCAATATGGCCGCCGGTTCCCTTGTCTCTGCTTTCAACAATATTCGCCAGAACTGAAACTATGCTGTTTTGCAGCCTGTTTAACTGCGATGTCCTCTCACGGATTAATTCATCAATTTCAAGATGCGTTTTAATGCGGTTTATCAAAACGGGCGCGGAAAACGGTTTTGTAATAAAATCTACAGCACCCATTTCAAACCCGTGTACTTCCACAGCGGCGTCTGTACGGCCTGTTAAAAACACAACAGGAATATTTACCCATAAACTTTCGGATTTTAGCCTGTTAAGAGCTTCAAATCCGTCTATTTCCGGCATTTCTATGTCTAAAAGGATGAGATCAGGCGTTATTTTCTCTAAAAGAGAGAACATTTTAGCCGCTGAAGGCATTGTCATAACCCGATATAGCCTATCCAGCGCCTCTTCAGCCATTGACAAGTTAGTATCACTGTCATCCACGACAAAAATTGTTTTCATTACAAATATTATCCCAACATAATTATAGTACATATTTTCATTTTTGGAAAGAAAAAAGATATTTTAAATATTTAAAACCTAATAATTGAAAAAAATGACAAAAATTAAATTTTTATTCAGGATAAATTACATCAAAAAATTTCACACCAAGAACACAAAGAACGCTAAATAATAGTACGGCGAAGCCGTGTAGATGATTAACGTGTGAGTCTTTGCGAGCATATTAGTTGAGTTAATTACAAATATTTGTTATAATGACAATAAAAGGAGTAAATATGGAAGCTTTAAAGAAAAACCCCTCATGGAAAGGCAGACGCGGACCCGTAGTACTGGTCATCATGGATGGCGTTGGTTACGGAAAATACAAAGAGGGCGACGCTGTCGCCGACTCTAAAATGGACCATCTTACGGCGCTTACGAATAAAAGCCCGCACACAAGATTAAAGGCGCACGGAAAAGCCGTAGGGCTTCCCTCAGACGATGATATGGGCAACAGCGAAGTCGGCCACAACGCGATGGGCTGCGGGCGGGTTTTTAACCAGGGCGCGGCTCTTGTTTCCAATTCTATTCATACGAGCGCGATGTTTGAAGGAGCGGCATGGAAAGAGGTTGTTTCCTATGTAAAAAACGGCTCTGAAAAAGACGGGCATATTCCCACGCTTCACTTTATCGGGCTTTTTTCAGACGGCAACGTACACAGCCACATTGATCATTTAAAAGCGATGATTGCCCACGCTAAAAAAGAAAATGTTAAACGCGTAAGAGTGCATACCCTTTTTGACGGACGCGACGTAGGAGAAACAAGCGCTCTTGAATACCTAGACCCATTTGAAAACTTTTTAAAAGATCTGCGTGATGACAAGTTTGACGTGAAAATAGGCTCCGGCGGCGGGCGAATGTGGATTACGATGGATCGCTACGGCGCGGACTGGTCAATGGTAGATCGCGGTTGGCAGACTCACGTTCTTGGAACAGCCCGCCAATTTGCCTCGGCTCGTGAGGCGGTGGAAACATACAGGAAAGAAATTCCCGACATTATCGATCAAGACTTAAAAGAATTTGTTGTAGCCGAAAACGGCCAAGACGGGAAACCGTCACCAATCGGCACTATCGAGGACGGTGATTCCGTCGTATACTTCAACTTCCGGGGAGACCGCGCACTTGAAATATCGGCGGCTTTTGAAGAAGATAACTTTACCAAATTTGACAGAAAACGCCGCCCAAAGGTTTGCTATTCGGGCATGATGGAATACGACGGCGACTTGCACGTTCCAAAGCGGTATTTAGTTAATCCCCCGTCAATCGACCGCACGATGGGCGAATACCTCGCGGCAAGCGGAGTAAGAACGCTCGCTATTTCCGAGACGCAAAAATACGGGCATGTTACCTACTTTTTCAACGGCAACCGCACGGGCAAATTTGATGACAAGCTGGAAGACTATGTTGAAATAAAAAGCGACGTTCTTCCCTTTGAACAGCGCCCGTGGATGAAGTGCGCTGAAATTACCGATCATGTAATGGCAGCCGTAGGTTCGGGCAAGTATGATTTTATTAGGCTGAACTATCCCAACGGCGACATGGTAGGGCACACTGGCGTTTATCAGGCGGTCGTCTGTTCAATGGAAGCGATGGACATTCAACTTGGCAGGCTCTTAAAAGCCGCTGACGAAGCGGGCGCGGTAATGGTGATCACAGCCGACCACGGCAACAGCGACGACATGTTCGAGCATGACAAGAAGACGGGCAAGGTTTCCCTAAAAGCGGACGGCACTCCAAGACCCAAAACCAGCCACAGCCTAAACCCCGTACCCTGCATTATTCACGATCCCGAGTACAAAGGCGAATATCAGAGCGAGCCAAAAGACGGCAGTCTTAACGAAGGCTTAGGGATTAGCTCTATAGCAGCAACCTGCATGCAGTTATTGGGATTTATTCCGCCTGCTGATTATGATAAATCAGTGTTGAAAATGTAAAGATAAAAACGCCCCTCCGCAGAGGGGCAAAGAGGACCCCCTTAATGGTCTCTCTACAAGGTCAACCAAAGGTCGCCATTAATGTGGATTATGGGCCACAATTATATTATAACACTGTTTTTTATTATTGACAGCTTATATTAAAACAAGCCCTTTTTTTTCTTTTGCAGACATGGTAAAATATGTTATGGAGTATCCTATAAATGATACTATAAAGTCTTTGCTTGATAAGGAGTTAAAGGAATTAGAGACCTATTTACAGGCCGATGTTCTTACTTATTATGGTCCTATTTTCGATGGATCAGAAGCAGCTTTCCTACAAGTTGTAGAACAACTTAGCCAACAAAAGGCACACAATAAACTTTTCATCATTCTTACTACTAACGGAGGCAGCGCTATCGCGGTAGAACGTTATGTAAATATTATCCGTCAGCATTATACGGAAGTCAATTTTATTGTCCCTGACAGGGCTTTCAGCGCTGGGACTTTATTTTGTATGAGTGGAGATAATATCCATATGGATTATTATAGTGTTCTTGGTCCGATAGATCCTCAAGTATTAAATAAAGAAGGCAGGTGGGTTCCTGCCCTCGGGTATTTAGACAAGATAAATGAGCTTATTCAAAAAGCCCAAAATAATACCCTCACACAAGCTGAATTTATCATACTAAAGGATTTTGATCTTGCGGAACTTCGGGCATATGAACAGGCAAAAGAACTTACGATTGATTTATTAAAAAAATGGCTAGTTGAATATAAATTTAAAACATGGACTAAACATAAAAATGGTAACTTGGTAACACATGATGAAAAAAATGAAAGGGCTAAAGAAATTGCCGATAATGTAAGCAACAACCGTATTTGGAAATCTCATTCGCGGCCCTTAAATATAAAGGTTCTGGAAGAATTGAAACTGATAATAACGGATTTTGGCAAAGATGAGAAATTAACCAATTATTTACGGGCGTATCATCGATTAGTTGATGATTATGCATCCAAAAATCAATTAAATGTGTTTGTTCATACAAGGAGTTTTATATGAATGATATAGTGAATTCAATTAATAAAATATTGCAAGATCACAAGGAAATTGAAACTTCATCTTTTTATAAAGATTATCAGCAGTTTTCAAGAATATATGATTCCCTTATTCAAGAAGGGATTACCCACCGGCGTGAATCGCAATTAAAAACTATTCAAGATCAAAACAATACTTCTGCTTTTACTTATAATACAATCAAGTAATATTCTATACTAGGCAAAGTAATGAGGATAGTTAAAAAGTATATTTAAGGCTGCAAAGGGAATAATAATTGAGCATAGAATTGTGCATAAAAATTAAATCGACTCTTTATTTTGTTAAATACATCACCTCTTTACACGCCTTTACATTTCTGTTATTATAAGGATTAAACAGATTCCCCTGCCGGGCAATAGCGCAGTTGGTTCAGCGTACAAGTCTGGGGGACTTGGGGTCCCCGGTTCAAATCCGGGTTGCCCGACAGGGGAATTTATTCTAAAGAGTTCACACAAAGATCACAAAGGGGGATCAGTGGTTTTTGTCCGTTATCTTATCGTGAAGCTACACGCGACACAGAAACTCCCTTTCCCCTCTTCTTTGTGATCTTCTCTTCCTTTGTGTTCTTTGTGAGAAATCTTTCGGATAATTTTTTAATTAGGCAGTTCGACAATTGGCTCATAATGCGGATTACGTAACTGGTTTACTGCGCGGTTGTACCACTCTCCGGCTTGCGGCACTGAGGCGAGGAATTCCCAGAGAGAGCGGGCTAAAGAAGTCTTCATATTCCTGTAAAGGCTCATGCTGAAATAATAGGCAGTTTTATAATACTCAACTTCCTCTATGTATGACGCAAGAAGGGGGTATTTATTAATATATTCAGTTAATTCTGAAAGGCTATGCACGTGGTTTTCACGCGCTTCTTTATTAGTGGTAAAAGAAAAATCGTATTGATGGCGTTTTATCTCTTCCATAATGATTGAATTTTGAATCAGAAACGCGAACATCAAGTGAGGCTCGGCAGACGGACGGCCACGGGCGGCGTAATAATAGCCTAAAAACCTGTGCGCTTTTTCTACAGTCCTATTGTTGTATCTGTACAATTCCAGAAAACGGTTAATGCCATGATCAGTCAATGTTTTTGCCATTGCCGATCTTTCAAATGACGCGGAAGCCTGATCATAGGGTAATGAAACATTTTGCGAACCGTTACTTAAGTAACCTACTACGGCTTTGTTTGAATTAATCCAAAGAGTATCTGAATCGTTAATTATCGATTCATAAATCCTTATCATCTCGATATATTCCTGTCTTGTGTCATGGAGACTTGCAATCTTATACTGTAATGCCACGCCAAAGCCCGGGTCTTCATGGACAAGGGGAGAATTCCCAACGCACATTGAATACGCTTTTTTGTATTGGGATAACGCGAGGGACAACTCGCTTTCTACCCTGTAAATTTCGCCAATCCAGTACTCGGCTTCGGGATAATCTTTTAATTTATTGAAAGCCGCAAGAGCCGCGTTTGCGGAATTATCAAAACTTGATTTTGGAACACGGTAATAAAGCTCGTCAAGAGCGGCAGTCGCGGCTTTGTAAAAGTGCTCGCGGGAGAACTTATCAATTTTGTCAAGGTAGTCCCCTATTCTGCGCACTTCCCTCTCGGACATCAAAAGAATTAAATCGCGCTCCATCTGCTCATACATGGCGCGTCTGTCGCGCCGCGCGTCTTCAAACAGCATTAAAGCCTCCCCATAATCGCCTGAGCGGAACTGCTGTTTGCCGTACTCAAATGAAAGCCACCACGGAATTGATTGCGCATAAAGCGGCGCAGAAAGCGGCGCAAATAGCGGCGCGAAAAATATTAATAACAAAGGCAAAAATATCGTTTTTTTCATAAACTATTCAATTCCTCTTCAAAAACCGCGTCCGCCTCGGAAGCAGTTATGGTTTTTATCACTTTCCCATTCTTAAAAATCAATACCTTGTCTCCCGCTCCCGTAATGCCCAAATCGGCGTGTTTTGCCTCTATGGGACCGTTTACCTCACAGCCCATAATTGCCACGGTTATATCCTTATCAAGGGCATAAAGTTTTTGCAGCCATCTGCCCGTAAAGCCGTGGGTGTCAAAACCGTGCCTGCCGCAACGGGGGCAGGAAATAATTATCACGCCGCCTGACTTTAATCTTGCGTTTTCAGGCGCAAGTTGGGCAGCAGCCGCTATAATTTCCCTGCCGGCTATAACCTCGTTCTCCATTGTGTCAGACAACGATACCCTGATTGTGTCGCCAATCCCCTCAGCCAGCAGATTTAGCAGGGCGGCGGCGTTTCTGACCACGCCGGCTATCAGGGGTCCCGCTTCGGTAACTCCTACATGGAGGATTGTAGGAGTCCGAAGACGGAGAATTTTGTTGGCATTTATAGTATCGGCAATTGTACTGGCTTTCATTGATACCAGATAATCATTAAAACCAAACTCTTCAAAAAGGGATATTTCCCTCTGCGCCGCCTGCACGAGCGCTTCACAGGTGCTAAAACCCTGTTCTACCCTCTCACGGAGGTCTAGGGGGAGGCTCCCGGCGTTTACCCCGATGCGGATGGGGATGCCGCGTTTTGCGGCTTTTTCCAGAACGGCGCGGATTTTTTCCCTGTCGCCGATATTTCCGGGGTTAATACGGAGCTTTGACACGGGAAAATCCATGCAGCGAAGGGCGATTTTATAGTCAAAATGAATATCCGCGCAAAGCGGCATCGAAACCATTTCGGAAAGCCGCCCTAGAACTTCAGCAGACTCAATATCAGGCACGGCAAAACGCAAAATAGAGCATCCCATCGCCCCAAGCGCCTTGATTCTGCCAACCGCGCCCTGTAAATCCAAAACAGAAAGTCGATCTTTCCACATAGTTTGAACGGCTACGGGGTAATCTCCTCCTATATAAACAGGACGAATATGGGGAAAATTACCGATTTTTATTGTTTTACTCATTCTTTCTTGTTCCAAAAAAACTACCTATATTATAATATATTAAATATATGGAATTCACTATAACTAAAGAAGAACAAAAAATTTTACTTGCAGATGCCCGCGAATCAATTACCGCGAAATTGGAAGGGCGCAAACCGTCTTTTTCTCAGGCTGACGCAAACGGTGATTCAAGCCTTCAAACACCCTGCGGCGCGTTTGTGTCTCTGCACATGAAGGACAAAGAGCGAAGTCTGCGCGGATGTATCGGCAGAATGACGGCTAACTTGCCCCTGATAGAAACAGTCCGCCTTATGGCAAAAGAAGCCGCTTTTGGCGACCCCCGCTTCCCGCCGTTAAGACAGGAAGAACTATCCCGACTGCACATCGAAATTTCCGCGCTTTCCCCGATGTCGCCATGCTCCGATCCAAGGCAGGTAAAGGTCGGCGTTCATGGGATTTTATTGACAGGACGCGGAAGGTCGGGAGTTCTTTTGCCGCAGGTTCCCGTAGAACAGGGCTGGAATCTTGACGAATACCTTGATTATATATGCGTCAAAGCGGGATTGCCACAGGGAGCGTATAACGCGCCCGATACTCAGCTTTATACTTTTACGGCAATTGTCTTTGGAGAAGATTGATGGAACTGCGTCTTTCGCAATTTTTTACAAAAGGAACAGCGGAAAAATCGGGACTTGTAATTGCAAACGGAACGTCAGACCCCATTGTAAATTCTCTTGAATACGATTCGCGAAAAGTAAAACCGGGAAGCCTATTTTTTGCCCTGCCCGGCCTTCACACGGACGGCAGTCTTTATATTGACGACGCTATAAAAAACGGAGCCGTAGTAATCGTACATGAAAACGAGGTTACAAAAATTACCGACGGCATAATCTATTTAAAAGTAAAAAACGCCCGTTTCGCGATGTCCCCTATTTCCGCCGCCTTTTACGGTTTTCCCTCACAGTGCCTGCTCGTAACGGGAGTGACAGGCACCGAGGGCAAAAGTACCACAGTGTATCTAATTTGGCAACTGCTTACAATGCTTGGGAAAAAAGCCGGTTTTATTTCCACCGTACAACACTGCTTGGGCGGCGAAGTTTTAAACAACAGCGAACATCAAACCACTCCCGAAGCTCCCGTTATTCAGCGGCTTTTGCGTGAAATGGCAGATAACGGCTGCGAATACGCGGTATTGGAGGCAAGCTCACACGGGCTTTCTTCAAAAACAAACCGTCTTGGAGACGTAAATTTTTGCTCGGGCGTTTTAACTAACATAACTCACGAACATTTGGAATTTCACGGAACATGGGAGCAATACAGGCATGACAAAGCAAATCTTTTTCGCGCCGTTGACAATTATATACAGCGGGACGACGTTACTTTTTTTGAACCGTTTGGCGTAATTAATAACGACGATAAAAGCTCGCGTTATATTATGAAATTATCAAAAAGCAGGATACTCAGGTACAGCCCGGGGGGAAGGGACGGAGACATTAAACTGGAAGCGATAGAAAGCGGCGCGTTGGGCAACTGGTATATGGTTTTCATTTCCAAAACACGCGAATACATAGAAATTAGGGACAAACTTCCCGGCTCGTACAATTCAAGTAATGTGCTTGCCGCTTTGCTTACGGTTTGTGAACTTGTAAAACGTTCTGTTAGCGAAATTGCCCCATATGTAAAATTCTTAAAACCCGTAAGGGGCAGGATGACTTCCGTCAATAAAAATCAGCCGTTTGAAGTTGTTGTAGATTACGCGCATACCCCGTCCTCTTTTCAGGCGATTTTCCCCCCGCTTAGAGCAAGGCTTGATAAAACAAGCGGCAAGATAATAAGCCTCTTTGGTTCCGCAGGAGAGCGTGACACGCAAAAAAGAGCCGAACAGGGAAAAATAGCCGCCCACTACAGCGATTTTATAATTCTTACCGATGAAGACCCCCGAGGCGAAAAACCCATGGACATTCTGGAAGAGATTGAAAAAGGCGTATATTTTGATAAAGAGCAAAAAACAGTTTTTGAACGCGATAAAAATCTTTTCCTGATACCCGACAGACAGGCGGCAATCCGCAAGGCTCTCTCCTTAGCGCAAAAAGGCGATCTTGTGTTGCTATTAGGCAAAGGCCATGAGAACTCTATCATTTACTCCGATCATGTAGTGGCTTTTGATGAAATATCGGAGACTGAAAAGGGACTTGAGGAAATGAGGAATAGGGAATAGGGAATGGGGAGTAGGGAGTAGGGTTATTGTTCGTTATCCGCGCGTGAGGAAACACGCTGCGCTTGCTAATAATAATTTTTGTACGAAATCTCTATTTGTGTTGACAACACGACTAGATTACAAACAATAACCCCACTCCCCACTCCCCACTCCCCACTCCCCATTAATAAGAGCCAATTCAATTTCCTCTATCAACAAATCCGGCGTAGACGCCCCCGCAGCTATGCCTACGGTACTATAACTATAAAAATTTTCCGGTATTTCTTCAACTTTTTCTACCAGGGCGCAGGGTTTGCCGCTTTCTTGGGCTATTAGCAGCAGGCGGCGGGTGTTGGCGGATTCTTTGCCGCCGGCGATTATTATTGCGTCCACCTTAGTTAATAGTTCGCGTAACGCCTGCTGGCGTTCTGCGGTAGCGGAGCAGATGGTGTTTATTATTTCCAGATTGGGGAAATATTTTTTTATTTCATTGCCTATATTGCTGTACTCTTCTTCGGAAATTGTAGTCTGCCCGATAAGGGCGGTTTTTGCGTTACTGTTTGTTTGATACAGAGTACAGGCTGCGTCCCGCGCCTGATCCGCGCCGATGACTGCCTTGCAAAAAGGAGCGAAACTTGCGTAACCGGTAATGCCTTCGATTTCGGCGTGAGAGTAGTCTCCCGCGAGAAACAAACTGTAACCTGCGCGTGAGAGTTCCTGCGTCTTTAACTGGTTTCTTTTAACATTGGGACAGGTCGCGTCTATAATGTTGCAACCCGTGCAGTGCAGGGTTTTTTCAGTTTCGGGACTTATTCCGTGAGCGCGGATTATTACGCAACTGTTTTTCCCCCTACCCTTACCCTGAATTTGCTCGAAAGAATTCTGTTTTAGGGTAATAACCCCTTGTTTTTCAAGATCGGCTAATACTTGAGGATTGTGAATCAGATGCCCCAATGTGTAAACAGCAGAGCCTTCCTCCGCCGCTTTTTTCGCTTGTAATTTGGTAAGTTCCACCGCCCGCCTGACTCCCATGCAGAAACCCAGTACGCGGGCGCGGATTATTGTCATATTTGTCTTAGGCGGCCGGTTTTTTCTTTGCCATCTTTTTTCTGGTCTCCCAGAAGTTTACAAAACCGGAAGCTATAAAGAGCGACGTATACGTGCCTGATGTCATTCCTATCAACAGTACAAGGGCAAAATCTTTCATTGAGCCTGTCGTAAATATGAACAGGAATAATACGGCAATCATGGTTGTCAATGTCGTTATAATGGTACGCCCTAAGATTCCTGTTATTGAAATATCCATAATATCAGTAAAATTATTATCGGGATATACGCGCATATTTTCCCTGATACGGTCAAATAGAATTATTGTGTTATTGATAGAATAACCAAGGATGGTAAGAATTGCCGCAATAGTCGTGGTGTTAAACTCCATTCTTGCCCAAACCAGATACGCTACTATAACCAGTAAGTCGTGCAATATGGCGATTACGCCGCCAATAGCGTATTGCACTTTAAAGCGGATAATCAGGTAAATCAAGATTAAAAGCAGGGTAAGGGGTATCAGGTAAAATACCTGGTCTATAAGTTTTTGGGACTGGCTTGAGCCTACATAATCAGATCGCATAACGGCAATGCCGCCTTTGCCGAAATAAGATTCAAGGCTTTGTATAACTTCATCCGATCTTACGCGCCCGTCTTTTCTGTCTTCAATACGGATCATAAAATGACGCTCCGAAGGAGTTCCAATGTTCTGTACGGCGACGCCCTGCGTAAAACCGGCCATTGCCGTTCTTACTTCGGAAATATCGACAGGAGTACTTTGCGGGTCAAGATAGTAAATTACAAACGGAGTATCTTTGTTCAAGACGGGATTTCCCTGAGAACTGAGAAACAGCCACTGCGAGTTTACATTTTCATTCGCCGGCATTGATATTTCAATATCTTCAAGCGCCTGTTCCAATGCGCGCTTAATTGAACCGATATTGGCATATTCGCTGAATGGGAACGAGTGCGTCTTTGGTTCTACGCCCGCGCCGGAAACAATTATGTAAAGACCGCTTCTGTCAAGTTGAAGAACCGCGTTTGACACGCCATTCCAGCGGAGACTGAACGCGGTCGGGGCAATTTTTATTTCTTGGATAAGGCCGGCCTGAAAATCAACGCCAAGGGCAAACCCTTTGTTTATAATGTAGCCTGATATGCTGAAAACAACAAAAATAATCGAAATTATCGCCGCAGGAAGAAAAAATTTAGAAAAACGAATTGTCTTTTTCATACGCTGACCGCCTTTGCGCTTTCCTGAATACGGGTTGTCCAGCTTATGCTCAAGCCCTTACTTCGCATAACGTCAGTTTCAAAATCAAAAATCAACCGTGACACAAAAAGGGCGGTAAATACAGATGAGAATACGCCGATTGAAAGGCTTACCGCGAACCCTCTAATTGGGCCTGAACCTAACTGCGAAAGGAAAAGGGCTGCGATAAATGTGGTTATGTTGGAGTCCATGATCGCCCAGAATGCTTTTCCAAAACCAGCTTCTATTACCGCTTTTCTTGATTTGCCAAGACGCATTTCTTCCTTCATGCGCTCAAAAATAATTACGTTAGCGTCTACCGCCATGCCGATTGTTAATATAAAACCGGCAATTGCGGGAAGGGTAAGCGTAAAGTTAAGGGCGGAAAGCACGCTGAACATTATATAGAAGTTTAATAACTGGGCGACAATCGCGTTAATACCGGCTCTTTGGTAATAGATAAGCATGAATATTAAAACTGCCGCAATGCCGCCTAACAGCGCGTAAAGCCCCTGGCGGATTGTGTCCTCTCCCATTGAAGCGCCGATGCTTTGCTGGCTGGCGACTTCAAGCTCTACGGGGAAAGCCGCAGTCCTTAAAATAAGCGCGAGGTTATCCGCTTCTTCCGAGCCAAATCCCGTAATAGTCCCCCTTTCGTGAATACCGGTAGAAATATTCGGATGGGATTTAACTTTATTGTCTAAAATAATGGCAAGGTTTTTATTCACGTTAGCTGATGTAAGCTTGTAGAAAATTTCCCCGCCTTCGGTGCTTAATTTAAAAACAACTTCCGGCTTGCCGTCCATATTGTTGCGGTCAACAGTAGCTTCCTCAATGTAATTGCCATCAAGCCCTATTTCTTTTTTTACGGCGATATAGCTAAGGGTTCCGTCATTATTCCTAACCTGCTCGTCAAGACCGTATCTGTCCTTGGTATAAACGCCAAGAACGACAACGTCGGAAGGAACAATCGAAGGGTTAATCAAATTGCCGTTAGCGTCAAAGGTTGTAGTCGGGTTGGCCCTGTAATAATTACGAAAAGCGTCCGTCGCCTCGGAATCTTCCAATTGGAAGGTAAGGCTTCCTTTTCCCATTATTATGTCGTTAATTCTTTCAGGGTCGGCTGTTCCGGGAATTTCAACATATATTTGGTCATTTCCCTGACGGCGGATAACAGGCTCAGTAAGCCCGAACTGGTCGATGCGGTTATTTAAAACTTCCAGAGCGCGTTTCATCGCGTCTTCGGAATTATCTTCGGTCAATGTCCGCCCAACCTGCAATACGATGCTTAAGCCGCCTGAAAGATCAAGCCCGAGTTTTACGGCGTTTTTTTGTAAATCTTTTAAGGCAAAAATATCATCCGCGTGTTTTTGCTCAATCGCGTCCAACGCCTCTCTTTTTGTAGAAAACGCTTCAAGAACCGATCTTGCCGTCCATTGGCTTGGAATTGGCCTTTTAAGGAGCTTGTACTGTTTTTTTGCAACTGCCGTAACAAATTCCAGATCACCGGGAATTACATTATCGGAAACCGCAGCGGCAAGAAGACGCTGCAGTTCTTCACCTGCGGCTTGAGACGAATAAGTCCTTATCTGCTGCCTGGATTCCAGCGCAAGGGCCTGCTGATCCCTTGGAATGAAAAAATACCAGCGTATTGTGGGCCATAAAAACAGAAAACAAACCCCCAATATAATCAATAAAATAAAAAATCTGTAACGTTTACTCATAATTATTCACCGTTTTCGGATGTTTGTCCTTCGGTTTTCTCCTCAATTTTATCTTCTTTGTCTTTAGAGGGCTGTACTACATTGGAAATAGCGCTTCGCAGGAATTCAAGTTTTACGTTATCATCGGCTTTGATAATTACAGTTGATTCCTTTACGCTTTGAATCGTACCGTGAAGCCCGCCGATAGTGACAACTCTATCGCCTTTTTTAATGGCGGCGAGCATTTTTTCGGTCTCTTTGCGCTTCTTGCTCTGCGGCCTTATCATCAGGAAATAAACAATGACAATTATCAAGACAAAGGGAAGAAAAGTCCTAAGCAGGTCTCCGCCCGTTGCCGCGCCGTCAGCGCCGCTTGCCTGCGGGGCTGCCATAAGTAATGAAAAAATAAACTTATTCATGGGTAACATCCTTAAAAAATAGTATTGCTTTCTACATTAACATAAAAAAGAGGGGTTATTCAAGTACCCTGAACGGCAAAAAAGCCCTATTTTTTTAAACTTTTATAATCATGGAGATTCTTGGCCTTAATAAAAAGGAAGAGCCTTTAAAATAATAGACTAATTCCACGCCGGTTTCAATATAATAACTCTCCGTAATAAGGAATAAACCTGATAAACCTATATCCGCATAGGCGTTTACTTCATTTTTAACGTATTCAATTCTGTCATAGTAATAATAATTGTCATTATCGTAATAACCGTCATCATTATAAATATAGCCTGAACCGTTAAAAGCGGTGAAACCAAAGCCAAAAGATAATGTGACGGCGTTTCGCAGATGATTATATCTCTTTTGCAGCGAAATATTAAGGGAAAAATCAAATAATGAGACATTGCTGCTGCGGTAATTATCGTCCATTACCTTGAGCGATTCGGTTGAAAAATAATCATTCAAATAATAGAATGACAGGGCAAATTCCAATCCCGCCTTAAAAGAAGCGCGTTGTGAAGAAAGCGATTCCAGCCTGAAAGTCACTCCCGGGAAATACATATATGGTCCAAATAAATCTTCTAATTCTCCATTTAACGGAAGTATCGGGTTAAAACCCAATTTAAAAAAAGCTTCTATATACCTATGATAACCTATAAAAAAACCGCCTAAAACAACCTCCAATCCGCCGGGATTTTTTATGAAAATTTCATAAGTTCCGGGAATTAACGTATCATCATTAAATATAAGCTTTACGCTTGAATTGTTGGTTACAACCTTCTCAATAGGAAATAATTCATTTTCTTCATTTCTCAGATAAATGACAGAATCATCGAAAATGTTATTCCCCGATATTAACAATACCCTGTTCTTATTTTGATCCATGTAAAAATACTCAGGGACGATTTTTATAATTTCCGGCTGAAAAGCGGCAGTAATGGTAAATTCTTCCCAATCTGAACTTTCACACCTGCGTTCCAGTAAATCAAAGGGAGTTACACTGTACCGATACCTTCCCGGATTCAAGGAAATTTCAAGGAAATTATTCTTTGTAATTTCAACATGATATTCCCTGTACTGTCCCGAAAAAACTTGAATTGACACTTCATAGTATAAAACATAATCCTCTTTATCCCAGACAAGGCGCTGTTTAAAAACCGGTTCCCCCGCGCTTGTATCAACAAAATACCCCGGTGACTCAGGCGAAGACTCCTGCGCGTATAACAAACCGGAAAATAAAAAAACGGCAGTATATAAAAACAGAAAAATAATTTTTTTACTTTCCATACAAAACCCCCGTTTTTTTTGTTTTTACGCGCCCGGGACGCGGAACATCAAGCATAAACTTATTCTCTCCCGGCGTTCCGCGCTGTTCCATTATTCCATCTCTGTAGGAAACCGCTTCCACCTGCCAGTAGAATGTTCCGCTGTCATCAAATACGCTGTAATTGTCAAATGTATATGTTAATTCCCTAATCGGCTCAGTCTGTAAAATCTGCTGTCTTCTTGGAAATCCGTCTTTTAAAATTGACAGAATATAGGAATTGGCCCCGTCAACTCTTGACCATGAAAAAACAATGCCTTCCCTTTTACGTAATTCCTCAGGGCCTAATACAAATCCCGATTCAGGAAGTCTGTTTCCCGGCGCGGGTAGAAGCGGAATCGGCTGAACGCGAATCTGCCGGGGTGAAACGGCGGTAATTGGGTGTCCGTCTTTAGAGCGGGCTTCGACTGTCCAATACCATACGCCTTCAGCCAGATTGGGAACTGAAACGGCGCGTCCGGGGTTTTGTATGTCTATCTCGGGCCTGCCGGATAAAGGATTAGAACGGCGTGAAAGAACAAATCTTGAAAACTCCACATCTTCATCAGTAGCCCAGCGGAAAACAGTCGGCTGTCTAATAGCCGTAAGCCCGGCAATAACCACGTTATTCTCAGGAGAGATCAATCTAAGGCGCAGTGGTTGTTGCGGTGTTTGTTTCTGCGTTTGGCTTTCCTGCCGTGTTTGCGAAGCGGCAGAGACTTGAGTCGCCTGCGCCTGTTGTTGCGCCAATTGCTCCTGTCTCGCCAATTGCTCCTGCTGCGCCCGCTGTTCCTGCTGCGCCCGCTGCTCCTGCTGCGCACGTTCTTGACGCACAAGCTGTTCTTGCTGTTCCTGCTGTTCCTGCCAAATCTGCCTTGTTTCTTCAAGCAGAGCCGTGAAGACATCTTCAAGCTTTTTTTCTTCTTCGACAGCCGCCAGTTCCTGAATAGCCTCACTGGGAGTATTTACGCCTAAATTATTATCATTTAATACCGGAACAGGAGCGGGAGCCAATGCGACAGAAGCTGGTTGCACTTTAAAAGAAGAGACCTGCGAAAAACGCGCCTCACCCTCATAAGCACTTGAAAAAACAGGCTGAACGCGCCAATACCATGTTCCGGCATCTATATCTGAATTAATATAACTTGTCGTCTGCACCTGTAAATTAATTTCAGGAGCGACAAACTCAGGTGATTTGGAAACATTTAACAAATAATACGCGGCATCAGGGACTTCCGCCCATCTGAATTGGACTTCCTGACCCTCATATCTTACCGGAACCTGCGCTGAGCCGCCCACCATCGGGGCAAGCAGGGTCGGCGCTGCGGCTTCAACCACGCTCATACGCCCTAAAGCAAGCGTATTATTTCCATGTAAAAGCCGCCAATGCCAAAAACCGGCATTTAAGGAAGTTACCGCGCTTGAGTCAAGATTATCAACCGTTTGTATAATTCTCTTAAAATTTTTATCTTCGGCAATTTCCAGCCTTAAAAGATCCTGCGGCTGCATATTCATTCTTGCCCATTTAAACTCCACAGTTAATGGACCGGCTTCCGTTTTTAAAAGCACCGCATTAGGCTTGGGATGAATAACGGCGGCCATGGGCTGGCGCACTTCGTTGCCCGCCGTATCACGGACGACTATTCCTCCCGCAGGCACATCCGTAACCTGCCCCTCTCTGATAACCTGCGCCGCTCCTTCCGTTACGCGCAATACAAGACCTCCGTCCCCTGAAAGGGCGTTTATCTCCGCCCCCGGCTGCACTTGCACAACTTGATCCCCTATTGACAGGAGAATCGCCCCACTGTCCCTTCCCGAAGCTACGCTGATATTACCGTAGGAAAATTCTATTTGCAAAGGGCCTTCGTCTTTTTGAATCCTAATAAGGGTATTCTCGCCTAATTCAATGCTGTTTTCATCAATATTCAACGTCGCGCCGGAAAGACGCGCGATACGGACTAAATCGCCGCTGTAAACGGCCGATTGTTCAAAAAGCCTGTCCCAGACCGCCCTGTCCGCCAACCGGCGCTGAACGGTGTTGTATTTTACGGTTACAGTCCCGGCGGGAACAATATTTAACGAGCGAAAAGTCGCGTAAATATCCAAATAAAAGTAATATAAACTTGCCGCAGCGCCGGAAAGACAAAATAAAACGACAAAAATATCCAATGCTTTATTTGACGTTTTTCTTCGTTCTTTACCTTCCGTATCGCTCATTTTTAATCCCATTACGCGTTAGCGCCAATTTTATATTTCTTTTCTTCGGCATTAGTATCAACCTTTGAAATATCAGGAGGCTTTATGCCGAGCAATTCCCTTACTTCCGCCAATGTTCTTGGGCCTGAGGTGACTGAAACATGATTTACAACGGCGAATATCCGCACCGGTTTTTCCTTTCCCTTTACGGTCACAGACGGCATTTCTTCGGTAATAAAGAAATATTTTATAAGGTTCCACGTGCTTTCGGAAATTAATATGTCCGTCCCCAGAGGTTTATTTAGCGCTTCAATTCTTGACGCGAGATTTACAGGATCGCCTATTACCGTATACTCCATACGAAGTTCAGAGCCAAGCTGTCCTGCGGTAACAATACCCGAATTAATGCCGCAACCGATTTTAATTGGCGGGTCCCCGGGATCATCCGGCATGCGTTTTTTATTTAACATAACAAGCGCTTTCCGCATCATAAGAGCGGCTTTAACGCCGTTAAAAGCGTCCTTTGCGGGGCTTCCTGCGGTGTACGCCGTGCCCCAATGCGCCATAACCGCATCGCCTATAAATTTATCCACAACGCCGTTTGTTTTTTCCACGCAGTTGACCATTTGCGTAAAATACTCGTTAAGCCAGAAAATGATTTTGTCAGAAGCGCCTTTGCCAAAATTTTTTGTAAAAATTTCAGATTTTTCAGTAAAGCCCCGGATGTCTGAGAAAAAAATCGTAGCGTGTTTAGGCAACCCCCCCGGTTTTATTTCGCCGCGCATAGCCTTAACGGCTATTTCGCGGTTGGTAAACCGCCCGAAAATACTTAACGCCTGGCTCATCCGCTGGAAACTTGTCGTAAGAAAGCCTATTTCATCTCTGCTTCTCGGTTTTAAGTCGAGTTCAAAATCGCCGCCCTCAATTTTTCGCGCGGCATTAGAAAGAATTTTTAACGCGGAAGAAATAGTTTTAGAAAAAAACCAAATAAAAAGTATTGATATAAAAACGACGGCGGCGGTTAAGAGCAAATTACGGCGGGTGGTTGTGTTAATCATTTCGAATATTTTTTTGTACTCAATACTGGTAATCACAATCGACGCGCCAATGTTTAATTTTGTAAAAGCGATATAATATTTAACTCCGTTGATCTCATGCAAATCCTGCCTGCTGCGTATGGCGCTTTCGCGAATCATGCGGACATCTTCCCTGCCGGAAATATTAGCGGATGTCCTGACCATTTCAAAATCCGGGTGTATCAAAATATCGCCGTTATTATTTATCAGATAGGATTGATTCATGCCGGAACTCAGGTTGTCATTAAGGTATTCAGGGGAGAAAAGTATAAAGACGGCGTTTGCGGACTCATGTCCTGCGGACTCACGTCCGGGGGATGCTTGCCTTCCCGGCAGTGGAAAAAATAAAGCCAGTAAATGCATGGAAAAATGACTATATGCGTTTAAAAAAGACGATTCTCCAAATACCGCTCTTTGATAATAATCGCTATTTTTCGCGTAATAAGAATTAACCAGCGAAGCGTCAATATCTTTTAAATAAAAAAAACTTTCGTTTATAAGAAATTCTACATTGTTATCGGACGTTTGGAAAACAAGAGCCGCTATTTGCTTGTTTTCTTCAAAGAAAAACTCTTCAGCCTGTTCTGAAAGCCGGCTGTTCACTCCCGCAGAATTAATAACTTGAATTAAAATTTGCGCGTTAGACCGCACATTTGCCAAAGTATGTTCCGTTTCAGCGGATGAACGCCTGTTAATCTCAAAATTGTTCTCTTCTGCGGCTATTTCCAAATCTTTACTGACCATGTAGGAGACCAAAAATGTTATAGTTCCCAGTGAAACAAGGACAAGAATAGTGATTATTGTAACAAGCTTGGCTCCGATTGAAAACCGGATAAATTTATCGCTTAACCTGACTTTTTTGCGCACATCCATAATTATTTAGCCGCTAACGTTTCCTGTTAAAAAATCCGAATTTATAACCAATCTTAAAGCCAAGAATAGAATGATCATAATGTATCTCTATAGGAGTTGGATAAAGATCATTCGGCGGTAATGCAAATTGATTCACCATTTTTGTCTCACCAAAATTTATAAACATATAGTTAACGTCAAAAAATAACGCTCCGCTTTTCCCGACCTTCATAGCTACTTGAATTCCGGCGCCTAATATATACTGCGGGTAGCTGGTAAAAATTTCCAATTTTCCGGGAAAACGCATTGGATACGCCGCGAGTCCGTATGGTTCAATGACGACAAATTTAAGAAATTTTAACGGGAATTTAAGATTCACGGAAAATAGCGCGGTATACATTAAATGGTCTTTTACCAGTTCTTCCATTGATATTTGGGCGCGAGGTTCAATACTCATAAAATTAAGGAATTGAAATTCCAATCCCAAACTTATTCCTGGCATGTTGGCAAATTTATTATCCAGCGGAGCTATGTCACCCACAGGATTGGTCATGCCAATTCCTCCAACCAAACCATCGCTTTTTTTATGCTAAGGGCTATAACATTGAAATGCCGATAATAATATAGTAAAATTAAGAAAATGCGGCAAATATTGAAGAAAACTATATTTATTAACTTTTTCCTCCTTTTTTCGATAACATTTCTTTACGCGGTAAGTCCCAATAATATTAGGCTGGCTATACAGGGGAGCGGATCGCCTACTTTTGTGGAAGGTTTTAAATATGCCTTAATAG
>NZ_BDHF01000610.1:0-2590 GCF_054786115.1 Treponema sp. R80B11-R83G3
CCATGCACTAATGATTTATGCGGTTGAGTTTTATCGCACACCACCGAATAAATAAAAACGGCAGGTAAAGACCAATCCCTAGCCTCGTCAGTTTTGCGTAACTTGTAAGAAAAATCCCTAAGCCCGATATAAACAAACCG
This sequence comes from Treponema sp. R80B11-R83G3, assembly GCF_054786115.1. NCBI lineage: Bacteria > Pseudomonadati > Spirochaetota > Spirochaetia > Treponematales > Treponemataceae > Treponema > Treponema sp. R80B11-R83G3. The sequence continues at coordinate 141 of NZ_BDHF01000610.1, forward strand.
CTTTCTTCCCGACCCCTTAACGTCTTGTATCCCTTTTTCGTCAATGTAAAAAACAAACCGCAAGAAATACGGCAATCCCTCGCCAAGAGAAAAATAAATATTTACTTGCGAACCATACCCAACGCCAGAATATAAATAAATACCCAATGAGTTATCGAGTAATATTTCCCCTCTTGATGAAGTTCCCCCCGCAACTTCCTTTAGTCCGTAAAAATTAGCCTCGATAATATCTTGCTCAAAAACGCTCTCAAAATGCCCCGCAACTTGAATTTCAATCCGTAACCGTACAGGCTTGTCAGCAGCGGCAATCGTCTCTTGCAGAGCATTATCAATATCATAAAATTTCATTTATCAAACTACCCCCATATATCGCCCTTGCTCTTATCATTCTTTTCATTTCTCATTTCTCATTTCTCATTCCAAACAACAACCGCCCTCTGTAAATACCTCCGCACTAATATTTCCCGAAACAAAATAACGCAATGGGCTAATAACCGCTTCACTTGTATTTACTTCCGTCTCATCAGAAACTAAAACAATCTTTGAAATCGTTATGCGAAAAGTACCAAAAAAACGGTACTCGTAATTATCCCTAATCAATTTAGCGGTAATTATCATTTCATTAATAACGGTCGGTAATTCAGTTCCACGTTGCAAAGACCTTTTAATCATTAATTCAGTTTTAGTGCCACCCTGTTTTTTTGATGTAATAGTAACGCCATAAATATTTGTGTATTCCTGTCCATTTATTTTGTAAGTTACATTATCACTTTTAAATATTTCCCCTTGTTCATTTAGAAATACATCTGTATATGGAAAAGCCCTGGGCTTTCGCTCTCCAAAAATATCAAGTTTCAGTTTTACATTTTCCCCTCTCATTATCCGCAGTTCATAACTGGAAACACGGCAACCCTCAAAAAGCATACGTTCATTTTTTCTGTCTTGTATTACATCAAATATTTCTGTATCTTCCATTGGTAAAAGATTTAATTCATACTTAAATAAATTCCGTGTTTCAGAAACAAGCACAGGCTCACTTGCCGACCCCATAGCCAGATACAACAAAAGCGGAGCAGTCCCTATTGTCAATGGCGTAACAACGCACCCTGTAACACCGCAAATTTTTTGCAACCCACGACAAACAAATGTAGGATTTTCCCCAAAAGCCTTACAAACCGCATAAGCGTAACCGTAACAAAACAATTCGCTATCCGCAGTTTCCGGCACTGTAAAAGCAATCGTTAAAGAATAAGCGTCCAAAAAAATAATCCGTTCTTTTTCCGTCCGCTCACATTCCGATAATTTAACCACAGGAACAACAGCGTTATTTTTTATAAATGTTTCAAACTCGATAATCGGCACTAGTACCTGCCACCTGTCTAAAATCTCATTAACTTGCTCTTTCAAAAGACGTTTAACCGCCCCGATAATCGCTTCTTCAATAATTAATTCGCCGTTATCTGTCATATTGTTTTCCTCCTGTAAGGTTCTAAAAGTATTTTCACATTTTCAGGCATAGACAATTCAAAATGTTCTCCCTGTATTCCCGCACCCTTGATATTTCCGCTCATGCCAATTCGCCGTCCCTTGTATCGGTTCATGTTCCATGACGCTAATTCCAAACACGCCGCTTGTAGATCAGCCGGCACAAAAATTCTTCCCTCTCTGTTATCATTCAAATCTTCCTGTTCATCGTTTGTCTCTGTTTCTTCATTTCTCATTTCTAATTTCTCATTCCTAATTTCATACCCTGCCAGATACACAACCTTAATAACTTTACAGCCCATTCTTGCCACCGCAGGGGAAAACTCTATCGTAAATGGAATATCATCATCAGTGCCGCAATCAGGATAAATACGGTAAAAATCAGGCTCTATCAATTCCCCGACATTCATTGATAATTGACCGCTACCCAAAGCGTATAACGCCAGTATTTCACTTACAGGGTATTCTTTAAGCGTTATGTGCAAACCTTCAAATAATTCGTTATTTTCAAAATACTTTTTCCGTAACAGTTTCCTCTTGCAGTATTGCTCAATAGTCAGCGTTGAAGTTACAAGGCAAAACTTTGAAAGTTTATCCTCTCGGTCATCAATTCCTAATACCGCCTTAAAGTCATCAATGGGAATGAGGGAATATAAAGGGCTTTTATTTACAGTATTTTGCTCTGCCATATTAAAATGTTAGGTAATTTGGGTTTATATAGATACTGTTGTTTAGTGCAACTTTCGGGGTTTTGCAAAAAAAACTGCGTTTTTTTTGCTTAGGAGTTTTGCCAAAGAGCCATTTACAGTATTAATTACCTTTTTTTAATCTGTTAAGACACAACGCTTTTTTATGATTGCTTGTATTTGGCAAAACTCCAGACTAAAAGTACGCTACCTATAGCGGTGGACGGGAGTATATCGACACTATGAAAAAGTGGTGTCAGTTACAAGTTTATTTTACCA
>NZ_BDHF01000611.1:0-53329 GCF_054786115.1 Treponema sp. R80B11-R83G3
CTTCCAAACAGCCCCGCTCTTATTCACCCGGGACGCAACCGCGAAGCCTTAAAATTAAAAAGAGATTCGCTCTTAAATAAACTTTTTAAAAAAGGCTGTTTTGACGAAGAAACTCTCACTCTCAGCGAAGCGGAACCGCTACCCGGTGAGCCGCTCCCCCTGCCGCGCCTTGCCCCACATCTGCTAGACAGGCTTGTTTTAGAAGCAAAAAAAACCTCTACGTTAAAAAAATCCGCAGTCTTTGTCACTACGATAAATCGCGGCATACAACAGCGCGTAACGGATATTTTAAACCGCGCGTCAGACCGTTATGCGCTAAACGGAATTTTTAATGGCGCTTGTGTTGTGCTTAACACGCAAACAGGCGAGATAGCCGCTTATGTGGGCAATACGAATACGCTCCATGCCCCCGATGTAGATATCGCGTCTTCACGCAGAAGTTCGGGAAGCTTATTCAAACCTTTTCTGTATGCAGCAATGCTTGATTCGGGGGACATACTCCCATCATCTTTGGTAAGCGACATCCCCACCCGTATCGGAAGTTTCAGCCCCGAAAACATGAGCAGAAATTATTTGGGAGTGGTTCCCGCTGACGAAGCGTTGGCGCGTTCACTCAATGTTCCCGCTGCGCGTTCTCTGCGAATTTTCGGCGTTGAAAGATTCGCCCAATTTCTTCGTTCATTGGGGCTTACAACCCTCTTTCGCCCCGGCAGTGAATACGGTCTTCCTTTAATTCTTGGTGGCGCGGAAGTTACCCTTTTTGAAATAACAAAACTATACGCCAATCTTGGAAAGACAGCCGCTTCTTACTCAACAGGCACCTCATTAATTTCTTGCGGCGCGGCATGGCTCACTTTGGAAGCGTTGGTAAACGCGGCGCGTCCGGGTGAAGAGGCTATTTGGCGCGAATACGCCGGGGCGAGGCACATTGCATGGAAAACAGGGACAAGTTACGGCCTGCGCGACGCGTGGGCTATTGGCGTAACGCCCGAATGGACGGTAGGAGTCTGGATAGGGAACGCGTCAGGGGAGGGTAGGCCGGAGTTGCGAAGTGCTGTTACCTCCGCGCCGGTACTCTTTGAAATTTTTTCCGTCCTTAATTCCCTAGGTGGAAACCGAAATGTGTGGTTTAACAAGCCTACAACAGAACTTCTGCAAACGGAAGTATGCGCCTCTTCAGGCTTTCCGGCCTCCGTAAATTGCGCTAACATAAAATATGTTGACATACCCAAAAACGCCCCCGCAGTCAAGCCATGCCGTTTTTGTCAAACGGTAATTTTAGACGAGACTCTTACGCATCGCATCGTTCTTAAACCCGGCCTTTCTACAGCGGCAGTGGAACGAAAGTGGTTCGTTCTTCCTCCTGCGGAGGAATGGTATTACCGCCGCTGGAATCTTGATTATAAACCCCTGCCGCCGTATTTAAATTCAAAAGATTTATCAAATAGCGGAGAAGGAGTGCTTGCCCTTTTTAATCCCGAACCTGACAGCCAAGTATATGTTCCACGCGAACTGGACAACAGCGAGGGCAAAATAGTCTTTTCCGCCGCCCATCGCAATGAAACCGAAATAATTTATTGGCATCTTGACGATACATTCCTCGGCTACACGCAAACTTTTCACGAAATGGAAGCCCGCCCTTTGCCCGGTTCGCATGCGCTAACTCTTGTTGATTCAAGCGGAAATATGATAGTTAGGCGTTTTGTGGTGTTGGATGGCAAGTGATCAATTGACGAAGGTTTTTGTTTGAGAGTTATGCGTGTAGATTACGATAAGATAGGGACTAAATTTTTTGACTCTTTATATTATTGTTTTTTTTATAAGATATTAAAAACCTGATTAAGAAAAATAAAATAATTGCAATACTTATTATTTGCGAAGTAGATAAATAAAACCATATTCCCCTTGACGCATCACCGCGTAAATATTCTATAAAAAATCTTCCTGTTGAATATATTAGCAAATACAAAAATAATAATTTATTTTTAAATTTATTATTTATTAGAAGATAGTTAAGAAATAAAAATAAAAGTATGCAAAAAAATGATTCCAGCAGTTGAACAGGAAAACGCATAATATTATCTGCTTCTATTACATTGCTATTGTGATATATAAAACCAATTTTACTTTGAACCCCATAACAGCAACCTGCCAAAAAACAGCCAATTTTTGCAAATGAATGAAATAGAGGTATGCCTACCGCAATTAAATCAATGTATTTTATGTAGGTATGATCTTTCCTAATGACTATATAACCTGCAACCAATGTTCCAACAAGACCTCCATAAAACATTCTGCCGCTAAACATACTTCCCAAAGAATTAATTACGTTATTTAGATTTATATTTTCCAATACATTAATTGTCTTTTTATAATTAACTAACGCATAAAGCAAATGACTTCCTAGTAATACTCCAATGGATAAAATAAAAAAGAACATTATCATATCGATAATGTCATACTTGCGTTTTATGGCTGTTATTCCGGCATAAATGCCAAAGGCAAGAACGCCGGATAACATCATTATCAAGTATAAACTTATAACCCGTCCAAATACTTCAATTTGTGGAAACATAAGCATAACCTATAGAGACGCTAATACTGGACATTTTATCTGTTGACCGCTGCTTACAAGCCCCAGAAAAGTCAGCACACTCGACCATCGCACCATAGACTGTCACATCCTCTTCCGAGCAAATTACAACCAACTATTACAAAACTTATCGACAGCACCAAGCCTATCAAAGCTGCCAAGATAAACCATTTTTTCATTTTCATAAAACCTCCTTTGGGCTTCTTATCTTTCCTATAACTTATACTAACGCTAATAACATTTTATCGACAAGAAACGCCTGATAAGTTCGGGCTACAGCCTGAAAAGTCCGCGCTTGAACAGCTTGAAGAAAGGTCCGCGTGTGAACAGTCCGCGCCTGAACAGTTGCAATCTTTAAGTAAATCACAACCAACTAATGCAAAACATATCGACAGCACAAAGCCTATTATAGCTGCCATAATAAACCATTTTTTCTTTTTCATAAAGACTCCCTTGGGCTTTAGCCCATTTCAATACCATTTATTCTTTTTTGAGCTACAGACTCGGGACAAGCCCGGCTGAAGCCGAACACTACAAGTAGTGCCGCCGACTTGTCAGCGACACTACCGAAAAATGGTGTCAGATTGCTGCGTTACCGCCCTTTTATTCCACTCTTGTAAGCACAAAATCCGTTGTTTGAACGGGGTCAGCACCACCAGCATCGTGTCCTGTGTTTGTAAGAATATAACCCCTTAATGTAATTGTGTTGTAATCGTTGCTTATTTGTCCAATGAAACAATTTTCCTTGCCAAAATACAGCCATATAATGTGTCCGTTGAAAATCAAATCATTTGTGTTATTGTTGCTGTTCCACCTTCTAACTTGTCCGTCATACAAGTAATAATCGAAATTTGAATTTCCGTCATTCATTAAACTGATAAAATCAAATGTTCCGCTACCTGTGCTTGTTGCGTCCGCCGCAGGAACAAGGTTGATTTGTTTCGTTTGACCTTGTATAGTTGTTGTTGTTCCGCCAACATTCGGCATTGCTACGCCGCCATTTTCGCCAAGCACGAGAGTTCGTTCCGTTCCGCCAATATCGCCCTTGAATGTTCCATGCCAAGCATCTTGCACAGGTGGCACAATTATGCCACCACCAATACGAGTAAGTGTCGTGGTCGTGTTATTGACTGTAGTCGTTAATGTATTGTCGTTGTTTGAAAACACGAACGCAAGTGTATAGGTTGTCGTGTCAGAGTTCGTTGTTACATTCCAAATTAAATTTTCGCCCTCAAAATACCAAGTCCCCGTTGTGCCCGGCACAACAATCGAATTGACGAACATTGAAAATGTTCCGTCGTCTGCAAATATGTAAACAAAATTACTTGGCGCACTCCACGAACCAACAAGCAACAAGGCATTTGGGTCAACAGGGGTCGCCGTGATTGTAAGCGTAAGGGTATTTGTTGTTTGTTGCGTTCCTGTGCCTTTGTTAAGGTTTACTGTAAATGTCCAACTGCCGTTCATGCCGCTTGGTGTATCGATTGTGCCTGTCGTTGCGGCTGTAAATGTGCCGTCTACGATTGTTGCTGTTACGCCGTTAAGTGTTAAGCCGTTTATGATATTTTGAACGGCGGTTCTTGCCGTGTCCGCGTCTGTTACATTTGCTTGTGTTGCGGAATAGGTTGCATTTTGAATTGCCGTTTTTGCGTTGCCTATTGCCGTGTTGTCGTCTGCGGTGCTGTTATATGCCGTTGCCGTGATTATAATTGTGATTTCAATGGTTTGTTCTGTGCCTGCGCCTTTTTCAATAAGAAACCGTAACGTGTACTGGCCGTCTGTGCCGTTTGGATTTGAACTTGTTCCCGTTTGCGCGTCTGTGAATTCTTCCTCTGTAATTGATATTGTTGTGCCGAATTCATTCAAGTCGTCAATAACCGATTGAACGGCGCTTTTGATTTCCGCTTGCGTTGTGCCTTGCGGATATGTTCTTGTAAAATCTGCAGTTTCGATTGCCTCTATTGTGTATGATATTGCCTCGTCATCAGTCAGTGAACTAATTGCCGTTTGCGTAAATGTTGCTGTATAGGTTGCATTTGCCGTTACCGAAACAGGCGTCGGCGACCAAGTATTATAAGTATAGACATATTGCGCGTCTGCCGGTTTGGTAGGCGTTGCTCCGTCATAAGACGGCATTGTATTTTTGGCGACATCTGTGTCGGTTTCCAAAACCGAGTTATCCCAATTTTTCCAAGTAATCGTATAAGTTTGGTCTTGCGTTTTGTTGCCGTCATTGCCGTCATCGCACGCTGCCACCCCGAATACGATTGCCACTACAAGAGCGATAATCCCGAATAATTTAGTAAAGTTTTTCATACAAAACTCCTTTGCGGTCTTTCCCGCAATATTTACAAAAAATATACAGCCCATACGGGCGGTATTTACCTTCCTAAATTTTATTGCAGAGAATTTATTTGTATATATGCCAAAAGGCCTATTTTGCAAAAAAAAGCCCAAATTCATATAGGCCAAATGGCATATTTTGCACAAAAAAACCTAAATCATATATGCCAAAAGGCCTATGTCTATTTTTTTATACATATTTTTTGCGCAAACTGGCGCATAACAATATAAAGATAAATTTACGACGTTGTAACCGGCTCAGTATCACTTTCTGTAACGTTTTTCTTGGAGAGTCTGAAAAGAGCATCGATCTTCCCGCCAAGATGTTTGGTAAAAAAGCCAAGGCATTTACCAATGCCGATCATCGAGATGAGCGTTCCTTCCCTGATACCGACAATTTTTTTTATTATGATAAAAGAGAGCGCCGCCGCTATAACGACAACCGAAGAATCGAAAGCGACTTTGATATTGTGCAGTTTCCATCCGGTCTTTTTCTGAATTGCCAGTATAAGCCCTTCCGCCGGTTGGGGAATAAAATCGGCCCTGAGGTAAAGCATTATGCCCAGGCCTATTATGCTTATTCCGGCCAGAAGGAATAGGAGCCGTACAGGATAAAATTGCGGAACCGGAAACGCAAGGATATGGTTACAGAGAAAAACAAACCAGCCGAATATAATGGCCGCTCCCGCCTGTAAAAGATTATTGATACGGAATTCCCTTCTTAATATTGCCAGTTGAATCAGCACATAACTTGCGTATATGACGCCTGTCATTAAACCGTGATCCAGAGAAAAAACCTTACTCAGAACAAAGGCGATTGAATTGACAGGCGTAATTCCCAAATCGGCTTTTACAGCCATTGCCACGCCAAAAGCAAGCACAAAGTTTCCCAAAAGACAAAGCGCCACGCGGCGGATAAATAGGGTATTGAGAAATTTTTCTTTAATCGCTGTTTTAAAGTTTGTTTTCAAAGTTGTTATTGTTAATTATACAATAAAACAAAAATTTTAACAAACCCCTTGTACGCAATCTCTCATAAACCTTTATTTTCAATCCATTAACACCGCTGTTCTATATTTATGATGATGTAAAAAACTAGCATACGTTGCTAATATATACACGGCCATTTTATCATTAATTATATTATCATCTACTATATACAAGGATGCAGGGGGATAAAATGCGAGAATTCCAAATTGTCGATAATTTATAGATATTTCACATCCGGTCAAAGATTCATATTTAACTTCAAGGTTGTTCTTATTCTGTGATCTATAATAACTAAAATTTATTTCCCCAATGTCATTATCATGAAATATAACATAAGGTAATTGTACTGATTGTATCTTGGGATTAATCTTAAAGTCTCTTCTTGTACCTGTATTATCAGTAATATATATATTACATTCTGGATCAAATACAAATTGAAAATTTTCATTTAGTTGACTATGCCTTTCCATTGTAAGTATGTCAACAATATACAAAGGAACGTTATCTTTATAAAAAAGATATCTTCTGCCCGTGGTTTCTTTTGTTCCAAGAAAGAAGAGATACGGATACGGTGACACATCCTTAATATCACCTCTATAACGAAGAGAATACTCATTCAAAATTAACTTTTCATCAAAAATCAATAATGTTGTTTTTCTTTCTATAGGAATTATTTGTGAATAATTATATTCTTTAATAAATGTTTCTACTGAAACACATGAAATAAAAATGAATGACGTTAAAAAGAGAATAATAACTAAATATTTCTTCATATTTTATAATACCATAAATTTAAATTTATGTTAAATATTGATATGTAAATTTTAACACAAAAGCTTGTTTAACATTCCGGCGGTTAATGACTCGCCGATAGGCGGCGTACAGTTACTGATCTGTTATGCGACGAAGAAATTGACACCACATTACCGGACAACTCCGATTTATGTTTATTTTTTTTGAAGTATAATCAATTTCAGACGCTAAAAAAGAAGAACTCACCAACCGCCTTACCACTGCAATTCGTAAAATTATCAAAAATATTGATTAGTTTCTTCCTAAAAATTTCACACGAAGATCACAAAGGAAGAGAAGAACACAAAGGGGGATCAAGGATTGTTGTCTCGTTTACTAAACCAGCCACTAGGGGCGGTAATGATTTTTCCGTTATAGGTTACTTGTAATGGCAAGAGTGATTTTTTCAGGTCTTTGGTTTGTATCTTTTTGAAAAAATCAGCATGTTGCTTTAGGTGCATTGCGGATTGTCCTTTGGGGACGATTATGCCGATTTTTTTACCGGGGCAGAGTTGTTTCAATTTGGTTGTTACAGGGGCAAGATCGCTGTCGCCGGATAGGATTAGGGCTGTGTCGAATTTATCCGCTACAGCGTCTGCAATCAAGGTTATGGCTATATTTATATCTGTCTTTTTTTCTTCATGCGCTTGATAATAACCGGAGCATAAAGGGCATTTCCGTTCTCTTATTGAAAATTTTCCTAAAATATCCTTTACTCCTACAGTACGGAGAGCATGTATGTATAAAAGATGTTTTTTTGCTCTTTCCGGTATCCATGTGGTAAGGGCTGAAAAATAATAAACTGTCTGAATTTCCTCGGTTTCAGGGTTTATCAGACGTTTTGAAAGTTCCAGAAGATTAAGCCAACGGCAATCTGGGTGAGTGTGTTGTAAAGTACTATGATAAAGATTGAAGCCGTCTATATAGACATTAATCCTTTTTTTAGGCAAATTGGCGGTTCCTTTTATCTCGGCATTAGATTTGGTAAAAAAAATGCCGAACACACTGTTCGGCGGGGCAAGCATCAATAGTGCTCACGGGTACATTATTAATGTAAATTATTTTAAAAAAAATGTCAAGTAGAGTTTTTACTGTCTCATGCCCCCTATACCCCCAAAAACCAATAATTTTCCATAAAATTCGTAAAAAACTTATGGCAGAAACGGCAATTTCATATTATATTTATAAGATTGTATTTGTTTAAGGAGCATTGGTGACCAAGCATGATTTCCCCAAAATCCACTTTTATGATCAGGATTTTGTCGATATTTACGATAAAACATGGGCATGGATACAGGATTGCTGGATTAACAGCGGTGAAAAGAGCGGACCGGACGGAAAAATCTTCTCTTATCCCGATTCACAGGTAGTTACTCAGACTGACGCTATCTTTTCCTCGTTTTTTTTGGTGTATTCCAACAGTATTTTTCAAGCTCATTCCACTTTAGACCTCTTTTATGACCATCAGGAGCCAAATGGGGCGATTCGATCCGCTTATGACATCAATTCCGGCGCGCCTGTAATAGAAAAAGACAATCATGAGGGGCTTGGAATGCCCCTTTTCGCATGGGCGGAGTACAATATCTACCATAAATCGGGCAATAAAAAGAGAGTCAAAGACACTTTGCCCATTTTATGCAAGTACTCAACATGGATCGATACTGTGTTTAAAAAGCCGAACGGCCTGTACAAAACGCCTCTTAACGCTACGGGAATGACAAATGCCCCCCGTGGAGACGCGTACTATGCCATGGATTTTAACACAATGATAGCGATTAATATGCTCTACATATCCGCCCTTGCGGACATTCTGAACGATAAGGAAACGAGTTTCCAGTACAAGCGTCAGTATTTTTCCCTAAAAACAAGAATCAATTCATTAATGTATAACCCGACGGACGGTTTTTATTACGACATCAACAAAAACGAAAAACAAGTCCCCGTAAAAACAATCGCCGGATATTGGCCGCTTTTGGCGGAGATTCCCAATGGGGAAAAAGCCGAGCGTATTATCGAGAAACTTTCAGACCCAAATTATTTTGGCACCGCCCACCCGTTCCCCTCACTTGCGTTATCTGAAAAAGAGTTTGACGAAACAGGGCGCGGCTTTAGAGGATCGGTTTATCCTTATTTGACATTTATGGTTATAAAAGGACTCGAGCGTTACCAGCGCTGGGATTTGGCGCGGGAATGCGCGATAAGGCACATGTATTTTATGCTCGATTCGATGAGTCCTGACGGTAATCATCACAGGGGAAATTTGTGGGAAGCGTATTTGCCAACAAAGGAAGGGCCGGCAAAATGGTCGGGCAAGCCGACTTTCCCGCGCCCGCAGTATTTAACCTACGACGCTCTTTCTACCATCTGCCTGACAATCGAAAATATTGTCGGGCTTTCAATTTCGCTTCCGCGCAAAACTGTGGACTGGGTTATTCCAAATCTGGAAATTATGGGAGTGGAAAATCTTTCACTTAAAAATAATATGATTACAATTCTTTCAAATAAAAGCGGCAGAGGGTGGGAGATTCACATAGAAAGTGAAAATCTCTATTTCTTTACTATTAACATTCTGGGCGTAAAAGAGAAAACACTGCCAATCCCCTCTGGAAAATGTTCCATACTTATTGATAAACTGTAATTATGAGTACGTTGGAAAATTCATCTTTCAATCCCGATGCGGATACAACACTGACCGCGATCATAGAAATTGGTTCTACGGGCATAAGGCTGAATATCGCTGAAATTCATTCAAACGGAAGCTGGCAGACTCTCGACAGGGCGATGCAGCCCGCGTCTCTTGGGCGCGATGTTTTTACTTCACGGTTGCTATCCCGCGAATCAATCCTTGAGTGCCTTTCGGTTCTTCAGAACTACCGCGAACTTTTATCGGGGTGGGGAATCGCGGATAACAATATTCATGTTATCGCGACAAGCGCCCTCCGCGCCGCGCGTAACAGGGATGTTTTTATAGACCGCATATATCAGGAAACAGGATTTAATCTTTCGATTGTGGAAGGTATCGAAGAAAACAGGCTGATGTATCTTGCGGTGCGTTTTGCGCTAAAGGATGATCTTCCCCTTATTTGGCGCGCCAATTCCATGATTATCGAGATTGGCGGCGGCTCTACGGAAATTATGCTTTTGCGGCGGGGGCAGATGGTAGCGGCTCACAGCTTAAAAATGGGAACGATAATTATCGATCAGCGCTCGCGTCAGGGTTTTGGCACGGGCATTTTTTACGAGCGTTATCTGAATGAGAATCTCAGGAGCACTTTGACTCACTTAAACATGGAAATGGATCTTGCCCGCGTGCGCATGATTGTCGTTGCCAGCGCAGACGCGCGTCTTGCCGCCGACAAGGTTGGGAAGGAATTAAACGAAAACTGCCGTATCATTAAACGCGAAGATTATATTAAATTTGTAGAACAACTCCGCAATTACAGCATAGAAGACTGCATGCACAATTTTGGAATTCCTTACGCCGATGCTGAAGGCCTTGTCCTTGGCCTTTTGGTACTGAAACTTTTTCTTGAGCAGACGGGTGCCGCGAATATCGCTGTTCCGCTTGTTACAATCCGTGACGGTTACCTTGTCGATTTGGCTTCCGGCGTTGATTCTTCCATGCAGGAAGAATTTTTCTCGCAGATAATCGCCTCTGCCGTTAACCTTGGGCGTAAATTTCATTTTGACGAACCGCACGCTCTTAATGTCGCCAAACACTGCATGACGTTATTTGACGCGCTTGTAAAAGAACACGGCATGGGCAGGCGCCATCGCGTAATGCTTGAGACTGCCGCTATTCTGCACGATATTGGCGGTTATATAAAAGCGTCCGGTCATCAAAAACACAGCCAGTACATTGTCGCAAACTCTGAAATTTTCGGGCTTCATCAGGATGAACTTAGCATTGTTTCAAATGTGGTCAACTATCATCGCGGAGAACCTCCTTCGCCGTCTGATCTTGAGTTTATGATACTCCAGCGCGAGGAGCGTGTTGTTGTTCTTAAAATGGCTTCTATTTTAAGGATTGCGGACGCTTTGGATCGCGGCCATACTCAGCAAATAAAAAAAATCACTGTTGAGCGCCGCTCGGAAACAATTGTCCTTCATGCGGATAAAGCTTATGACCTTTCGATTGAATTAATGGGGCTTGAAGAAAAGGGCGGAATGTTTCAGGACGTATTTGGATATAAAGTAATCTTAAGTTAACAGGTTTATAAATGAAAACAACAGAAAAAACATTCCGCCCTTCCGCCGTTATCTTTGACATGGACGGCCTTATGTTCGATACGGAAAATTTGACTATCCCTCTTTGGGAAGTTGCGGGCAAACCATTTGGCTATAATATTACATATAACATTGTTCTTCGCATGGTTGGGATAAGCGCTGAAAAAGCGCGTTTGGTTATGTATGAAGAATTCGGCACAGATTTTCCCTACGACACTATTCGTGGTGAATTCAGGAGGCTTGTACAAGAAGAAGTTGATAAAAACGGAGTTCCCCTAAAACCCGGTCTTATGTATCTGCTTGATCGGCTTTCCGCAGTAAAGATACCATTCGCACTCGCGACTTCTTCCCGCACTGCTACCGCGACAAATATGCTCAGTAAAGCCGGTATAATCGACCGTTTTACTGCTCTTACTTGCGGTGAGGAAGTCACAAATGGGAAACCAGCGCCGGACATTTTTCTTCTTGCGGCGGAAAAATTAGGACAGCCTCCCGGCGTCTGCGTCGGCTTTGAAGATTCGCCTCCGGGGCTTTTGGGACTGCACGCCGCAGGGATACGGTCAATCTTTATTAAAGACCTTATCGAGCCGCCGCCGGAAATACTTGCCACGGTTTGGCATCGGTGTAATGATTTGAAGGAAGCGGCGGAGCTATTCGGCATAGCCGAATAGCTTAGGCAGGCTGCGTGTGGCAAAAACTCTGGGAGAACCCGCCTGCCAGACTGTGTCAATTCCTTTTATACGCAACCGATTTGCCGTTGTTCGTGGTTAAAAATTTAAAATCTTTTCACACGCAATCTTCGCCGCTTCCTGCTCCGCGCTTTTCTTGTTGCGCCCGGTTCCCGCGCCGTAAATTTTATCGCCTATACGCACTTCCATCCAAAACGTACGATCATGCTCGGGACCAGTGCGTTTCACCATAACGTATTCGGGGTAACAGTGGTATTCCCGCTGGCAGTACTCCTGCAAAATAGACTTATAATCTTTGTGGTAATTGGTGCCGGTAACTTTGTCTATTTCCGGCTGAATACAATCGCTGACAAAATCAAAGGCCGATTTATAACCGGAATCAAGGTACAAGGCTCCTATTAACGCTTCCATTGCGTCAGCAAGAATCGCCTTTTTTGTCCTGCCGCCGGACATTTCTTCGCCCTTGCCAAGCAGAAGCATTTTATCTATTTCAAGCTTTAAAGCGATACCGGAAAGAATATCCTCGGAGACAACTACGGCTTTTATTTTCGCAAGTTCTCCTTCGGCTTTATCTTTGTAAGAACGGTACAAAAGAGTAGCGCAGACCGCGCCAAGAATGGAGTCGCCTAAAAATTCAAGACGCTCGTTGTTTGCTTTATTGCCTGTCTCATTGGAAACAGAGCGGTGCATGAATGAAAGATTTAAATTATCTATATTTTTAAATTTAAAACCGGCGGCTTTTTGAAACGCCGCCAGGTTTTTTTTCCTTTCCTTGCTGAGGACGTTTTTACTTTTGTTGGGATTTAATAAATTCGTACGCGTCCTTCACCGTCTCAAATTCATTGGCTTTTTCATCGGGAATATTGATGCCCATTTCTTCCTCGATGGCGTAAACCAATTCATAAGTGTCCAGACTGTCAGCGCCGAGATCCTGGCGGAATGACGCTTCCATTGTGATCTTGCCCTCATCGACTTCAAGTTTCTCCGCGATGAGCTTTTTCATTTTTTCAAATAATTCGTCCATTTTTTTCCCCTTAACTAAACTTTAGAATCAGGTACGATTACCTGCTTGCCCCTGTAAAAACCGCATTTAGGGCAAACTCGGTGCAAAAGAACCTTGTTGCCGCATGAACTGCAATTAATCATTGTGGGCGCTGTAAGCTTCATGTTAATGGACTGCCGACGGCTCGTCCTGGCCTTTGATGTTTTGTATCTAGGTACTGCCATAATATAACCTCTCTCACTAATTTATGAAATTAACAAAAATCAATATCCATGTCAAGACATTTTATCAAATTTTGTCAATTTAATATTGTTATCTAATTATACTTCTCTTTTAACGCTTTGGCAACCAGTGGGGGAACCATTCCATGAAGATTTCCGTCAAATGAAGCCAATTCTTTAATTGAAGACGAACGGATGACAAAGTATTCAGGATCGGTCGTCATAAAAATTGTTTCAATACCAGGGTCAAGCGTTCTGTTCATCATTGAAAGTTCAAATTCATAGGAAAAATCTTCCACCCCGCGAACTCCGCGAAGTAATAATTTTATATCCATTTTCTTAAGAAAATCCACAATTAAGCAGTCACACACCGTTACAGACACATTTTTATAGCCTTTTATTAGTTCCCGTATCATAGAAGCCCTCTCTTCGGCGGAAAAAAGGTATTTTTTACGTTTATTTTCAGCTACAATCACCACAAGTTCCCCAAAAATGGACGCGGCGCGGCTAATTATATTTATATGCCCTGATGTGGGGGGGTCAAAAGAACCCGGAAAAGCGGCTTTCACAAAGAGTGCCTCCTTGTGTAAGCATATTAAAAAATCACCATTAAAACAAGTGTAGAATTTTCAATAAATACCATTTTGAGTTCAAATGATATTGCAAATATTGACAAATACGGTAAATTAGTATACTATAAACTTATGGGAATAAAAAAAGCGTTTCTAATGATGTCTCTGACGGTAATAATTGTATTATCATGCGGATCAGGACCGGAAAAGCAAAAGCCAGACACGGGCGGCAGTTCAAACAATTCAACCAATTCAAGCAGTTTAAACAAAAATGAACCCTTTGACCCAAGCAAAATCAGTCAGGAACAATATCTGGCTACAAGAGCCGAAGTACAAAAATTTATCGAAGAACAAAATAAAAATATAAAAAGCAAAAATTTTGAGGCATGGAAGAAATCTTTATCCCCTGAATATTTTGCGGAAATTTCATCTGCGGAAAACTTAAGGCAAATGTCTGAACTGCCGGCAATGAAATCCAGAAAAATTGTATTAAAAACGGTTCAGGATTACTTTGATAATGTAGTTGTTCCTTCAAGGGCCGATCTTCATGTTGATGCAATTGAATTTATAAGCGCTAACAGAGTTAAAGCGTTTACAATAATGACAAACAAGGCTGGCGAAGAACAGAAACTGCGTTTGTATGATCTTGAAAAAATCGATAATTCGTGGACAATAATTAATTAAGGAGAATTAAAATGTTTTCATTCAAGCGTTTTTCCATTTTATTAGTAACGGCTGTTATTATTACATCAACCGCAGCCGCCCAAAATCAAAGAAGGGAAATGTCAGTTGAGGAATCTTATCTGCAGGAATCAATAGAAATAATGATTATCAGAGAAACCGCAAGATCATATTCAAGGGAACAAAAATTTATCGCTTTAGAATATATCGGCGAAGCCCTTAACCGAGGAAACACAAGTGACGAAATACGCCAGACGCTGGAATACCTTTCCAGGGAAGGCAGGGCGTCTACCGCACGGGAGAACGGGCGTGTTGTCAATAACTTTCCGGATGTAAGGCGGCAGTCGGCAAAGTACCTGGGACAGATTGGTTCGGAAGAAGCCAGAAAAACCCTCATTGAAATAATTCAATTTGAAAATGAGGAGACAGTTTTACAGGAAGCGATAAAGTCCCTTGGTGATATCGGGGCAAATCCAAACAACGAAACTGTAATACATATATCGTGGGTTATGAACCGCTATAACACCCTAAAGCCGGATAATCTGATGGCGCTTGCCACTATTGACGCGTTTGAAAAGATTGCCAGAAAAAACAAAGGTTTTAACTCTCCTGAAGCTATTAGGACATTAATGCTTATTTCCGAGGGACTCTATGTTACGCCGGTTAGAGAACGGGCAAGGCAGTTATTAGCGGAATTACGGACTTACGGCAAGTAATTTTAGCGGAGAGCGATGATTTTTGATTTCCTGTTTGCTCTAAAACGGAAAAAAGTCTTCGCTCTTATTGGGGATAGCGGAACAGGTAAAAGCTTTCACGCAAAGATTGTCGCGCAGAAATACAGAATAGATTATTTAATAGACGACGGGTTATTGATACGGGATAACCGTATCCTTGCCGGCCATTCTGCAAAAAAAGAACATACCTTCCTTGCGGCGGTTAAAGTCGCCCTTTTTGACGAAAAGTCACACAGGGACGAAGTCGCGCGCAAATTGCAAAGTGAAAAATACAAGCGTATTTTAATTCTTGGAACATCCGAAAAAATGGCTTATAAAATAGCAGTGCGCCTACAGCTTCCCCCTCCTTCCAAAATTATAAAAATTGAAGATATCGCCACCCAGGAAGAAATTGACAGGGCGGTAAGAACAAGACGCATAGAAGGAAAGCATGTAATCCCCGTACCCTCAATTGAAGTAAAAAAAAGCTATCCAAACATTTTTTTTGACGCGATAAGAATTTTTAAACGCCGCGTCACTCCCGATGGGGACCCGATGAGTTTACCCATGGGGCTTGGACTGGGACCCGTCCCTACCTTGCTTGAAAAATCCTTAGTGCGTCCTGAATATTCAAAACGCGGAAAAGTAATCATTTCGCAATCAGCGCTGAGCCAGATGGTCATACTCTGCGTAGACGAATACAATCCTGAAATAAAAATTAAAAAAATTCTTGTAAAAGACGCTGAAATGGGTTATCGGCTTGTTATAACAATTGATATTCCTCACAGCATCCAGCTTGGCGACAATATCCATGAAATGCAGCAGTATATAATTGAAAATATTGAGCGCTATACGGGCATATTGATTGAAGAGGTGAATATTATTATTGATAAAATTATTGAGTGATGATTGCATATTAATTATTCACGGACTAACACGAACAAGAAAAAATGCATATATTCAAACGTTCTCCTGTGCGGTCATTGTATTTTTGAAAGTTATACCATATAATGCAATAAGCCTGTAAAAAAAGGAGTTTTTAATATGAATTATAGCGAATTAATAGTCTTTATTATTTATCTGGTATGTATGTTAGGTGTTGGCGTTTATTTCTTCATCACTGCAAAGGGCGAGGGAGGAGAGAAAGGATACTTCCTTGGGGATCGTCAAATGGGTCCTTGGGTAAGCGCGTTTTCGGCTGGCGCGTCGGACATGAGCGCGTGGGTGCTTATGGGACTTCCCGCGTCAATTTACGCGGCCGGCATGGGGCAGACATGGATCGCCATCGGCCTTGCAATAGGTTACATACTTAGCTGGTTGTTTTTAGCGCCGCGCCTTCGCAAATTTTCTATCGTGGCAAATGATTCAATAACCATACCTCAGTACCTTACAAACAGATTTCTCTCTAAAAGCAAAGCGTTGCAGATCGTATGCGCTATTATCTTCTTGTTTGCTTATACTATATACGCCGCTTCCAGCATAAAAGCTTGCGGTAAATTGTTTAACACTGTTTTAGGCATCGATATTAATTTAGCCATGTATGTAGCAGGATTTGTTATCATCGGTTATACATTGATGGGCGGTTTTAAAGCAGTATGCTGGACGGACTTTTTTCAGGGACTTCTTATGCTGGGAGCGCTACTTATCGCGCCTATCTTCGCGTTAGCGCTGGTCGAATCAGGTCATACCGCGGCGGCTCTCGTTTCTTTTCCTGAAAATTATTGGAACTTCCTTAGCAGCGGAAAATTGAATTGGGCAAGCTGGGCGGACATCCTTACCGGTTTTGGGTGGGGGCTTGGTTATTTTGGAATGCCGCATATTATTATCAGATTTATGGCTATACGCTCCCAAAAAGATGTGAGTAAAAGCGCGAAAATTGGTATAACATGGAATATTTTAATACTGCTTTTCTCCGTTGCCGCCGGCTGTATTGGGCGTATGTTCCTTGGCAGTAATATGGAAGGGGATACAGTTTTTATACAAATGGTACGGATGATTTTCCCGGGAGTTATTTCAGGAATTTTGTTATCTGCAATTTTAGCTGCGGCTATGAGTACTGCCGACTCTCAACTTCTGGCTTCCGCTTCCGCGTTTGCGGCTGATGTTTACAAACCCGTATTGCGTAAGGGACAGGCTGATGATAAAGAAATGTTTTGGGCGGGCAGGGTTGTTGTCGCTATTATAGCGTTAATAGCCGTTATAATCGCGTCGAATCCCGCAAGCGGCACGATTATGAGTCTTGTCGGAAACGCATGGGGAGTATTCGGAGCCGCTTTTGGACCGACTATTCTGTTATCGCTTTTCTGGAAACGTTTTACATTTATCGGCGCAGTTACGGGCATAGTTACAGGCGCTGCGGTGGACGTGCTTTGGCTTGCGTTCTTTTCCGGCACTGGCCTTTACGAAATTATTCCTGGCTTTATAGCCGGTTTAATTACTGCTATAGCCGTTACTCTTTGCGGGAAGAAACCCAGCGCCGAAGTAGAAGCGTTATACGACAAATCAACGGCGATAGAAGACTAAGAAATTATTTCAGAGCGGTCATTGTCGATTTTTTATATTCAAGTTTGACCAATCCAGCTTGCGGGTCAGGAACATTACCACGCCCGTTATTACAAAGGCCGCGATTGAACCGATGAGCAAAGCCCAGTCCTCGGCATTGAGCGTAAGGTACATGATGAGGTACAAAAGCGCCATGACAAGCCCCATGTACGCGCTGCGGGTCCATGTTTCGAGTAACGAGCGGGCGTATAATGTCATCATGCAGGTAAGCGCGGCGGCGGCGATAAGATAGGCGACTGAAAAGGAAAGATGTTCGGAGATTGATAACAGTAAAAGGTAAAAAATAACATTTGCGAATCCCGAAAGCAAATATTGCGCGGGATGGATTGATTTTTGTGAAAACACTTCCAGAAAAAACAGCGTTAAAAACGGTATGATTAAAAATAAAATCGCGTATTTTACGGCGCGGGTATTTAGCGCGTAATGGTCAAGCGGTTTGAAAAAATTTACGCCAAAGAATTCATTTTTCCAGTTCAATTTACTTTCATGCTCATCGCGCTCATTAGTTAGCCAATAAAGCGGGATTGATCTGCTTAAATAACTGATTTCCCATTCAGCGTCAAAACCGTTTTCGGAGAGGGTGTAGTTTGCGGGTAAAAATCCGCCCTGAAATGACGGAGACGGCCAATTAGTCTGTATGCGCACCTGCGTTGTTTCACCGATGGGGATAACTCGAATGGCTTTTCCGCCCTGTACGGCGAATTGAATATCAAACGTATTCATGCCAGTCGCGTTAAATGGACTTGACGCGTTAACGCCGTTTCCGCCGTCGGGCGGCATACGGCCAAGACTTTTCCAGTCGTATGAATAATCTATAGCAAAATTTCTGTTACCAGGTTTAAAAAAGAGTTCGCCGCCGTTCCAATCCGCTTTGATTATCCTGCGTATTCCCTTTTGGCTTGCCAGTCCTATGACAATCTCCGCCTGTTCGGGATACATTGTCTGATTTTGCTTGAGTCCATCCTTTGCCCTTTCAAAACTGAAATTCCCTGAAAGAGAAACGTTACCTGAAAACAACGCAACCGAAAAAATACCCCTGCGTTTTTTCTGAGCGGAAAAATCGGCGCTGATATTTACGTCTTTCGGCGTAATCCAAAGCGTGTAATTGCGCGTAATAACTTCAATTTTTTCCCCTTCCTTCTCTGTTTTTGTCCTGATCTCTTCACGTTCCACAACCGGAATGCGGATAACAGGACCGTACAGCATAAATTGGCTTCCCCACGCCTCCATGATCGATTCTTCCACTTCGTCAGCGCGATGGCTTCGCTCGCCAATCAATGAACGAATCATAGCAACGGGTATTAACAAAAGCAAAATAATGATAACAAGCATGGCGATTTTAAATCCGCCGCTTGAAGTAATATTCTGAAATTTTTTCTGTTTTGGCAATTCCAAATTGACAGGCGATTGATCTGACAAATTAAACTCCTTAATAATTATCCCTTAATTACCATAAAAAATCAATAAATTTTTTACGTTATTTCTTATTAAACCAATTGCAAAAATAATTGAACTTTGTATAGGCTCAATAATCAAGTATTTTTATTACTAACTATGATATGATAAAATATTACATTGTAGAATATAAAAGCAAAGGAGGCAAATTTTGGGATATGACGACGCGTTGAATCTAGCCGCGCAAAAACTCGCGCAGATACCGCCGCAGACGGTCTGCCAAAATTGCGGCGCACGTTACGAAGACGGAGAATTTTTTGTCCCCTGGTTCAATACTGAAAAACCGCTTTCATCGGCTTCAGTTTCGCATAAAATAATTTGGTTGCATTATCTGACAGCCGGCGGGACACAAAAACAATCGAATCATTTAATCGCCTACAGGGAAGCCGCGCCCGCGCTTTTCTATGAAGCTAATTTCAACAAACGCGCCGTAAAACCCCTTGTTAACCATTTTGGCAAAAACCCGCAAAACCTTATTCGCGTTGGTACCGCTCTCGGCGGACAGACGGCTAAAATGGGCGATGCCGCCGTTACGATAAATGTTCTTCCGTATGTGCCGATGACATTTATTATATGGGAAGAGAGCGAAGAATTTCCCCCCGATGGAAATATACTCTTTGATCAAACGGCAAAAACATGGCTCGCGTCGGAGGATCTTGCGGTATTGGCTGGTCTTGCGGTTTGTGAGTTGATTGAGGCGGGAAAATAATACTGAAAGAAAGGAATAACGGTATGTTAAACAAACAAGAAGCGTTACGTGAAGTTAGAGAAAACATTCTCCCGTTCTGGCAGAGACTGGCTGACGAAGAAAACGGTGGCTTTTACGGCGAGGCGGATTTTTATGGCAAGATAGACAAAACCGCCGCCAAAGGCTGTATTTTAAATTCGCGTATACTGTGGACATTTTCTGCCGCATACCGTATGTTCGGCGACCTTGCCTGCAAGCCTTGCGCCCAACGAGCGCGGGATTTTTTATCGAAAGCTTTTCTGGATACTATGCACGGCGGACTGTATTGGCTGGCAGATCATACAGGAAAAGCATTGGATACAAGAAAGCAATTTTACAACATCGCCTTTGGCATTTATGCGCTAAGCGAGCATTACCTCGCCACAGGCGATCAATCTTCACTGGAATTGGCGATAAATCTTTTTGACGCGACTGAACAATACGGATTTGATCCCTCTGCGGGCGGTTATATTGAAGCGTGTAACCGTGAATGGCGAAGTATTGACGATTTCCGGCTTAGCGGAAAAGACCTCAACTGCCCAAAATCAATGAATACTAATTTGCACGTTTTAGAAGCCTATACAAACCTTGTCCGCGCAAACAGGAATGAGCGAGTGAGTAAAGCTCTTGAAGCGTTATTGCGCATAACGCTTGATAAAATTGTCAACAGCGATTGGCATTTTAAATTGTTTTTTGACATGAATTGGAATTCGCTGACAAAAGATATTTCTTACGGACATGATATTGAAGGAAGCTGGCTATTGTACGAAGCGGCGCTTGCCGTAGGCGATGAAAGCCTTATCTCAAAAGTGAAACAAGCGGCATTGGCAATTGCGGAAGTTATTTATAATACCGCCATTGATCATAAAAACGGCGGATTACTCAGCGGTTGTGACGAAGCGGGGCATAAGCACAACAAAAAAGAATGGTGGCCGCAAGCGGAAGCGGTCGTGGGGTTTTACAATGCGTATGAGTTATCGGGAGAGCGGAAATATTTTGACGCGGCTGAGAGCGTTTGGAGTTATATTCAAAATTATTTTGCGGATAACAAACATGGCGAATGGTTCAATGAGTTGAATATTGACAATACGCCGGATATTAATTTGCCGAAAGCCGGGTTTTGGAAGTGCCCTTATCATAACGCGCGGGCTTGTTTGGAAGTGGTGAGGAGAGCGGGGTGAAGAAAGGGAATAGATTTTCTCCTTGACAAAGAGTAATCTTTTACATACCGTTAAAAAATGCCTTCCGGTGTTTTTGCGATATTGCCTGATAATTTTTTCTCTCCTCTCGCGAGCGTAAACCGAGAACATTATGCGGCGCTTTTGGTGCTGTACTACAGGCTTTTTCAGGAAAATACACGCGGGCTTGAACGTGAACTGGTAGTTCGGGAATTTATGAACTATCTTGCCCTTCACCGCGACAGTTTAAAAGAAGAAGACGAGGAACCCGTAAGAGATCAGGCTTCTAACACTCTTTACGATAATCCTTCTTTTCATGCAGAGGCAGGAGCACAGGAATTAGACTTTGGCGTTGCCGCAGGTAATTTAAGCGAAAACCGCTCTGTTCATGAAAACCGCTCCGCAGATGAAAGGACTATTGCAAGCAAGTTTTTACGGCGGTTTATAAATGCCGGTTGGCTCTCCGAAGAAACTTTGGCTGATTTTACCAAAGTGATTAACATTACCGCATATGGCAAGCCTTTTATGAAATCCCTTGCCGACATTGACGGCGGTCTTAAAACTGAATATGAAAGCCATGTTGTTACGGTTTACTCCATGCTCTGCGGTGAAACGATAAAAAAAGACGGACATCATGCGGTTCTAAAGGCGCACGAGGAATGTCGCTCGCTGATTGACTCCTTAAAAGTTTTATCCCAAAGTATCAAGGGCTATTACGACAGCCTTAACGTAGAAGCGGTACGCTCTCTGGCTTCATCTGCGTTACACGAACATTACGATCTCTACATGGGGGAAGTACTGGACAGGGCGTACAAACGGCTTAAAACTTCCGACAATGTTTCCCGTTACCGTCAGGGTATTTTCAAACAGGTGGCGGCTCTGCTTAAAGACGACAAATGGCTTGATGAAAGCGCGGGCAAATATACGCGGATACTTCAAACAAGCCGTGATGAATGTCGAAAAAAACTGACATCCATGCTGGAAGAAATTCGAGATGATTTAAAATCCGTTGATCCTTTAGAAGATGAAATCGACAGACGAAACGCCGCCTATTCACGTTCCAGCACGGAAATTATCAAAGCCTACATCGAGCCGGACAGTACCATAGCCGGAAAAATCGGACAGCTTATAAAGGCGATTTACGGCGGCAATGAAGAAGTTAAATCGAATATTATCCATGGTCTGCACCGCATCAGATTTCTTTCCCCTTCCAGTCTGGTCTTTACCAAAAAACGGGCGGAGGGTGATTTTATTACCGCTCCTTCAAAAGCCGATGTTGAAGCTCTTGCCCAATCTGAAGCGGAATTTCTTGAACGAATGAAGAAGCGTCTTTCCATCAAACGGATTAACGCATGGCTTGACGAACAAGGCGGTAAGGAAAAAATTCTTATTCCCGAAGAACTTATCACGGGGGAAGATTCCTACATCCGTTTTATTTACGCCTTGCTCTACGGCGACTCACGAAATAATTTTAGTTATAATATTGAAGATACTGATAAAGAAAAAACAAATACCGGTTCGGTAAAAGCGGCGAACTATATTGTTCCCGACATACGTTTTCGCAAGAAGATCGATAACCGTGCCACTGTTGACGGAGATGAGCTATGAATCAAGACCTTGACGCTCTTGTATTGATACGCGATCTTTCAAGCGATGATTTTGAAAAATTCAAAATGGCGCTTCATATACTTACATCAAAAACTTTTATCATTCGCGGCATTGACAAGGAACAGGAGCTTTATGATTTTACTGTCAGGAACAACGCGCTTTTTGACGCATGGTTTTCCTGCATGGACGCTTCTCTAGTACGGGATGAAAGTTTAGGAGTTATCGCTTTTCGCGGTTTGGGAAATACCAGACTCTATTTTTTAAAAGAAGAAATCTGCGCGGTTCTTGTTCTGCGCCTTCTTTACGAAGATAAAAAACTTGAAGTAACATTAAACAAATTTCCGATGATAACAATAAGAGATTTTCAAGACAAGTACAACGCCATGACCGGGGACGAGATAAATAAAACCACCCTTAAAAAAGTTTTGGCTAAACTTTCTTCCTGTAAATTAATTTCTGTAGAATCGCAGGACTATGCTGACCCCGAAGGGATCATTCAACTGTATCCGAGTATTCCCCTTAGCATAGACCGTAACGCGCTGGACAACGCAATTGCTTTGTTGGGAGAAAAGAGTGAAGATGGAGAAGACGCGGAGGGCGAAATATAATTATGGTTACCTTGGAACGCCTGCGGCTTGTTAATTGGCATAACTTTGATGATGAGGTAATAGAAATAGGGAACCGCTGTCTTCTTGCCGGAGATAACGGCTCCGGCAAGTCAACTGTCATTGACGCGATTCAATATGTGATGGCGGCGAATTTGCGAATGGCGAGGTTTAATTCCGCCGCAGACGAGCGCCGTGGCGGAGGGCGCGATCTAATGGGCTATGTGCGCTGTAAACTTGGCAGTGAGTCAACCGAGTACCGCCGAGGCGACACCATAGCCCATGTAATGTTGGAGTGGCAAACCAATAACGACAATTTTGCCTGCGGCGTGTGTATAGAAGCCTACAAGGACAATCACCATACTGAACATTTTTGGATCGGGGACATAGGTTCTAAAGACTCCATACGGGCTATAAATATCCGCAACGAAAAAAACGAACCGCTGATGTTCCGTCAATTTAAAAATATACTTGCGGAAAAAAATCTTTATGACTATCCCACAAAGCAACAGTATGTAAAAGACCTTACTAACCGGCTTGGAGTTTTCAAACGGCAGCCCGATGTTAATCCTTACCTTGATTCACTTACCCGCTCCATCGGTTTTAAACCCCTTGATTCAATCGATCAATTTGTATGCGATTTTATTCTCGAAGAAAACCCCGTGTCGATTCAAGACATGAAGCAGAACCTTGAAAATTACAAAGAAGCGGATAGGCAGGCTAAAGGGGCAATAGCTAAAATAGGCGTGCTGAAAAAAATCTGCGCTAAGGCGGTGGAGTGGCGCAATTACGACGGGCTTATCATCAAACAGGAATATTTGAAACTCAGCATTGAACGGGAAAATGAAAAACAAAAGAAAGACAATGCCGCTCGCCAACTTACGGAAACGCAAAACAAATTGGATTTCACCAACCGTGAAATTGACGCGCTGAACCAAAAACGGTTGGATGCGGAACAGGAATTGAGAGCCTTGGATCAAAGTCTTGCCGCCAATGACGCGCATCGGCTTTACGAAGAAATTAGGGCGCGTATCGATAGAATAAATCTTGACCTTGCAAAGCAAACAGAACAAGCCGACAAATATCGAAATTTAAAATCCCAATGTGAAGCCCTTTTGAACCGCGCGTTGACAGAAGACTTTGACGGTGAAGACGCCGCCCTTGCCGAAGAAGCGAAGAAATACCAAAACGAAAGGTACATCGCCGAACGGAAAAAAGATGACGCGGCGAACAGTCTCCGTGACATTCGCTCGGAACTTGCGGAACTTGATCGGGGCATACTCCGCTATCCCGATGCTCCACGCGAATTGCGAGCGGCTTTGGAGAAGGCGGGTATCGAAGCTTTCTTTCTGGCGGAAGCGGCGGAAATTACCGAACCCGCATGGGCTGACGCTGTTGAAGGCTGGCTCAACACAAGACGCTTTGCCATTTTAGTCGCTCCTGAAAATTTTCAAAAAGCCATTGAAATATACGACCGCCTTCCCCGTTCTGTGGCCGGAGCTTTTATTCCCAATATCGAAAAGATGCGTAACGCAAATGCTAAACTTGGTTCCCTCGCGGAAATAGTCAAAGCCGAAGGTTATGCGCGTACTTACATCAACTACACATTGGGAAAAGTAATGCGCTGTGATCTTGCAAATCTTAAAACTTATGATTCTGCGGTTACCAAGGAATGTATGACCTATACGAACCATACCGCTTCACGGATCAAGGAAGATGTTTACAGCCGTCATTATCTTGGGCGAACCGCACTGGAAGAGCGCAAGAAATTTCTGTCTGCCGAAGCTGAGCGTATCGAAGCTGAATTGACCGTTGCCGAAAGGGAAGAACGGGAAGCGCGCAGCCGCGAAGATTGCTGTAACCGCGTAATACGTTTTATGCCGGAATTGAAATATCTTTTCCCTTCCATTGCAAGCGCGGAACTTCTTGCGGGACAGCTAACAACAGCGAATAAAGAACTTGACGCGATAGATACGCAATCGTTCAAAGAACTGGAAAACAAACGCGGTGAATTATCGAAGTATATTGATCAGTTAAAAAATGATAACGACAACCTGCAAAATACCCGAGGCGGCTTAAATAACAAATTATCCAACTGCCGCGAAGACCTTGATCGATTTACTCAATCTCAGGAAGAAAAGGAAAACGCGATCAAAAATTTCGGTAACGAACATTATTTAATGGTTGGTGAATGTGAAGAATACGCGCAAGACAAACTTTCAAAGAACAGCATCGCTGATCTATCAAATACATACGAAACTACTTTAAAAAGATTCAAAAGTACAACCGAAACGCTCAAAAAAGAGTACAATAAACTTGTCGCCGATTATGAACATGAGTTTCATTATCTTCTTGGCATGGAACCTTCGGATAATGCCGAAGCGGAAACTCTGTTAAAGCGGCTTGAAACTTCGGAACTGCCCCAGTACCGCGAAAAAATTGCAAAGGCATATCAGGATGCGGAAAAAGAATTCAAAGAACATTTTATTTCCCGCCTTAACGAGCATATCGAAGAAGCCAGAGAAAGTTTTAATGAGATTAACGATATTCTGCGCACTCTCCATTTTGGCAGGGATCAATACTGGTTTCATCTTGAAGAACTTAGCGAGCGCAAGGGACAAATCGAAGTTATTAGGCAGGCGGCAAAGATACCCACAGCGGACGAAGGGCTTTTTTCCCAACTTGTCGATCCCGCGGAGCGAAAAGCCGCAGAGGAACTTTTTAATCGTATTTTAAATTCTCCGCTGGATTCAAAAGAGCTTAAAGCGATTTGCGATTACCGCACTTATTTTCACTACGACATCAGGATCAAGGAAACCGACAACATGGACGAAAATGACAATCCGATTATTCTCTCGCTTTCAAAGGTACTCAAAGAAAAATCCGGTGGCGAATCGCAGACTCCCTACTATGTCGCTATTGCCGCAAGCTTCTACCGTTTTTACAAAGCGCGTCCCGAGACTACAGCGCGTCTGGTAATTTTTGACGAAGCTTTTAACCGCATGGACGATGAACGGATCGGCAAGATACTTGAGTTTTACAAAACCCTCAATTTGCAAATCATCACCTCGGTTCCGCCTGAAAAAATTGAAGCCATTGCTCCCTACATGGACAGGATCAACGTGATAAGCCGTTTTGGCAACGCGGTAAAAGTAAGAGACTGCCACATTGACGCCATTGATTCAAATGATATTGACATAAGCGTATGAAATTTTTTATATAGTTTTAAGCAAAGGTAAGAAAAATGACAAGTTGGGAAAAAAAGATTATTGATGAGTTTATCAGTCATTATTTTGATTCCGCTTCGGAAACAGAAGAGAATCGAAACATCCTGCGCGTGCGTTCCTCTTTGCTTTTCCCAAATTTTGATACGAGTCGTTCTGATGAAAAAGAATCTTATCTGGAAGCCGCAGAATCCCTGCAACGGAAAGGAATAATAAATCTTAACTGGGAAAAGCGTAACAAGGGCGAGCGTTTAAAAACTTTAAGCTGTGAAAACTTTGAACAACTTTTTGAAGAAGCCGGAAGACCGTACCCTAAGACCGAAGCGGAAAAAATCAGAACCATGTTAGGTGAAAAGGTTCGAGCAATTAAAGAATCAACACTGCCGGACAAAGACGCTGTTCAAACAGAAAAAATAATCGCCCTTCTGGAATTTCTTTCCCTGCGCTTCAGTCCTCGTGAAATCGGGCAGGGTCTTGATCAACACACTATGGAAGAATTTATCCGTCTTTTGGAATTCTGTTCCGAGCCCGCTCATCGGGAAAAATTAACAACCCGTGCTCTTTCAATTTTGCTTTACCATGATTCAAAACGTCTGGAGAACCTTCTATCTCTTTGCAATCCGCTTTTATCCCGCATTCAAAAAACCGTCTCTATTCCCGATCTTTCTTTTCTTGAACGCTCCTATCCCGAAACCATGATCGCGGGAAAAATTATTATTCAATTTAAAAATCAAGAACCGCCTCTTGTAAACGCCGAAGGTCATATCCTCGGCTTTCCGCTTGAGAGCGCGGAAGCGATTGAGGCAATACAGCTTGTGTCAGAGGAAAAAGAAAAAACCGTACTGACAATTGAAAACAAAGAAACTTTTTATGCTCTTGGTAGTCCGCAAAAACACAATGAAGGCAAAGACCTTTCCCATTATGATTGTTTCCTTTACATAGGCGGTTACTCAAACCGCGCCGCCGCCGCTCTTGTAAAGACATTAGCAGATTCAGGTTTTTC
Organism: Treponema sp. R80B11-R83G3; assembly: GCF_054786115.1. NCBI lineage: Bacteria > Pseudomonadati > Spirochaetota > Spirochaetia > Treponematales > Treponemataceae > Treponema > Treponema sp. R80B11-R83G3. The sequence continues at coordinate 27,187 of NZ_BDHF01000611.1, forward strand.
TTTTTACCATGCCGGAGACCTTGATCCAGACGGGATTCTTATTTTGCAACATGTTCAGGAGTTGGCTAAAAAGCCTGTTGTTCCGGTACGGATGGATGCCGCTACTTTTGACCAATACCAAGCGTGGGCGCGACCGCTTACCAAACCTACGTTACGCCAAATAGAGAAAATAAGGGAAGAAATAAAGGGTAGCCCCGAACTGGCAGGACTTTTACGGCGAATTGAGGAAACAGGCATGGGCGTTGAGCAGGAGATTATTGATTATAGGTAATTGACATGAGAGGAAAATATTATACGGTATCAGATTATATTACTTGTTTACTTATTCAATAAGTTTGCCAAAGTCGACTGACTTAAATGCCATAACTTGGTGTTCTCTGTTTCCATTTTATTGTATAAGAACGAGAAATATAACAATTCAAATATAACGAGATGAATTAGTATTTCCAACATCGCCTTGAATTGAGTGTCAACCATTTGTATCCTCAATTTAATCTGAATATGTGTAGAAGTCCGCTCCAAAGTCGAGAGTTCTTGTTGAGGAGCGAAGTTCGAGGGCTTTATTAATTTGATCGCTACCGTGGTATAGGGGCATGGTTACTTACATTAGTTTAGATAATCGTTCAAAGGATCGCCACTTACTTCTATCTTAGAAGTAACATATTGTAAATCATCCTTGAAAATGTTTTTAAAATCATGTATTCCTGATTCTTGAGGTAGCTCTTCAATCTTATTTGGATTAAAATATAACATTTTAAATTTCTTATTCGTCATTTTACTGATTTTTATCAAATCATTTATATAAGGATCTCTAAAAGCAAAACCTAGAACAATGACCATATCTACTGTCTGTAATCGTTCAAAGAAAATATTGTGTAAACTTATAAAAGGTTCTTTTTTTGGTCTTCCCTTTACACCTGGATACAAGATTGGCATTTTTTCAGGATTAGAAGGATAAGCATTAGCACCAGATTTCGTACAATTATTCAAATCATCATAATGCCAATCTAAAGAACCATGTAATTTATAATATTCAAGAGGTTTTCTTTCAATATCGTTATATTTTGGATTAAAAACAAATATATCACTTTGTGGTATAAATCCATAATTTATTGCATCTGTATCTATACCAACTTTTTTAAATCGCCCCTTTTCTCTGCGGCAAACATTTTCAAATGATAAATCGTAATTAGTTGTAAAAATGGAAATTTTCGAATCTGGATATTTTTTTTTCATTATTGATAAAATATTAATATAAAGTGTACATGCCTTTTCAATATCAATATTATTATTGTCAAGAGTATTATAAATACCTGTCTTCAAAGATAATAAATATCTGTACGCATTCTCTTTAATATTTTTATATGTATTATATATTATGTTATTAACATGCCCCGATGTTGATGATGATATAGAAGGAAAATATTCTTGAGCTTCTAAAATATGTTTTTGTAAGTTGTTATTTTCATCATCAAGAAATTCTTCTAATGTAAACATAACTTTTTCAATATCGGATATTCCATTACCCAAATAGTTGGATAATAATCCATTCATTTGATATTTTGAACTATCCTTTATAAGTGATGTAAATCCTGATGTTAATGGTAAACCAAATAAATTGGAAATTCCTGCTCCTGTTATAATAATAAAATTATTACTCATTTATCCCTCCACCACCTTAATCTCATCTTCTGTTAAATTATACAACCCATAAACCGCCGAATCAATCGCTTTGTTCACACCTTCAATTTGCCGAGAAATCATCGTTTTTAATTGCTGGTTCTTTTCAGTAGCTTCTTTTTGTTTGAGTTCCAACATTTTGTCTACAAGGGATACCAGATTATCGTGTTTGGTTTTATCTGTTTTTATGGAAAAATCAAGAATTGGAATGGGCATCCCTATTAGAGCATCTTTTTTTATTTTAGGAAAAGTCTTTTTCTCATCAAAATGTTTTAATTTCCAATAAAATTTAAATGTAGATGATAACATAATTCCTAAAATAAACTTTAAGGAATAATTTGTTTCCTTATTAAAATAGAGATTGTAAATCGTATTTAATGTATATACTCCACTCGGTATAATTGTAGCTATTGGTGTTTCACCAATTTGGCGTGTACAAATTCTTTCTGTATTATAGACATCATCATTACCGCCGCTCTTGATAGCTTTCTTTTCACAACTAACATATTCAACAGGAGCATCAAAAAAGTAATTATGAATGTTTTTCCCATCAATCACCGCTTTCCAATCTTTTGTTTTCTTGGTTGTAGAGACATATTTTTCTCTATCATGAGTCTGAATACCAAAGTATGCTGTCCCAAATGAACCAAAAGATATTGATTTCGACTGTATTTTTTTTATAACTTCAATATTTTTAGTATTTTCAATTATTTCAATTTCAAAATTATTATTTTCTAACCATGCATCTTGTGAAAAATATATTATTTGAGGTTCGCTGTCTGGTTTTAAGAATTTTGTTATTTCAACTGTATTTTTCTTGCTTTCAAGATTAGTTTTTTCCATACAAATAATTAATGTGTCAACACTTGCTCCATAAAAAACAGAATAATAAAAAAGGCGTATTTTCTTAATACTTGATTGTTTTAAAATAATAGAACGTATATTTACCGAATGTTTATTTCGCAAAAATGTATTGGGAGTAATAAAGCCAACAAGACCTCCAGTTTTTGATAATTTTAATGCTTTTTCAATAAAAACTTGATAAGTATCAATTTTGTAAGTTGCCGAATCGTAATTTTTCAATAGATAAGTAAATTGAGATTTATCATCAATTGTTTGAACAAGTACATACGGCGGATTACCAATCACTACATCAAAACCGCCATTGTTAAATATTTCTACAAATCCGTCTTTCCCATTCCAATCAAAACAATTTACCTTAATTCTGTCATCATCAGTCAGTTCAAGATTTGGTTGGGCGTTAAAATCTGTCCCGATAAGGCTGTTACCACATTTAATATTATTTTCAAGTGAAGGCAAGAGTGTTTTATCAGAATACTTAAAAAGCCATCCTTCGGCTTCTTTTCCCTCATTTTCCAGAAGTTTTAAATACAATGACAGTTTGGTTACTTCCACCGCTTGATTATCAATATCAACGCCGTAAATGGCACTGGTAAGAATTCGCTGTTTTTCTTCTATCGTTAGTCTATATGTCTGAAAAGCCACTTCGTAAATACTCTCGCCCTTTAGGGCAGCTTTTACGTTCTTGGCTTGCGTGTAATAATCAAGATGATAATCTAGTAAATACTGATACGCTTCCACAAGAAACGATCCTGAACCGCAGGCAGGATCAACAATTCTTATACTTGAAATTTCCTGAGGTGTTTTATTTTTGATTTTTTCGCCAACTGTGTTTTGCACGATGTAATCGACAATGTACTGCGGAGTATAATAAACGCCCCCTGCTTTCTTAACTTCAGGCTTTTCTTCGATTATGGCGGTATGTGTATCACCTTTAACTGTGCGTAACCGAATCGTCTTGCCAAGAAAACGCTCGTAAATACTTCCGAGAATCTCAACAGGCAGTACCGAAAATTCGTAGGGACATTCAGGGTAATACAAATTTACGATGATATGAGACAATACCTTGTCTTCAATACTAACCTTGTCGATCCAATCAATTTCGGCAAAAAGACCGGAATTATATTTGGTATTTGCTTTGACAAAAAGATGAATAAGTTTTTCGTAAATATTCTGACTTTTGGCAACCGAAAGTAACAAGTTTTCGTCTTCGATGCCTTTATCTTCGGCAATTCGTAGAAATATAATACGATCGATAATTTTTTGAACTACGGTATTAAGATCATACACTGAAAGATCAGGATTATTCTTGGCAATGTTTTTTGCCAGTTCCACGCGCCATTCTTCAATAACAGCCAAAATTTCTGTATCAACTTCTGATGTACCTTTCTTGTTTTTATTTTCTTCAATGTACTTATCAAAACTTCCTTTTAAAATAGCGTCTTTTGAGAAAGTACTGTTAATAAAATCAAAATGTTGTCCGTATTCATTAAAGGTACAGTAAAAAATACGGGCTGTGCCTGCCTTATCATTCTTATCAGGCTTGATCCGTGTATCATACACGGCAAATTCGGCAAAGTTCGTCAAAATCGACAGAGGAAGTTTTGCAGTATAGGCATAACGGCGTACTTGATAAGCCGGTTCGACGTTATCTTTAATATTTACTGAAGGTTTTTTTGCTTCTACAAAAAATTTTCGTACTCCGCCAATACGAAAACTGTAATCTGGCGCTTTTTTTGAGCCATCTATATTTACCTTATCTTCTCGTACCACTTCGCGATAACTTTCTGAAAAACCTTGATTATTTGCAATGTCCCAATTTAGCAAGGTAAAAAATTTGTCAATAAAATCAGTACGGGTATTGGACTCATCGTATTGACTACCTTTGTACTGAGTAATGTTTGCAGAAAACAATGAAACAAGAGTACTGAGCTGATCATTATTGATTTTTTTGGGCATAAAAAATTATATCATGAAATAGGCTAAAAAACAATGGCAACCTCACTCACTTCTCCCCCATTTATACCGAAGTTTATACCGAAATTTAAACCGATGTTTATACCGAAGTCATTTCCCTTGTTTTTTGCCGTTTTATTGTTGCATACCCCCACCCATCACCCCCCTTTACCCCATAGCAATTTCCACCGCTTTCCTATATACTAAAAACAAATCAAATACAAGGAGAAAATTATGTCGTCAATCACAGAAAACAAACAGGGTTTGAAGGTTCTCATAATGGGAAGTATTTTACAGTTGTTCTTGGGAATAATTTATGTATGGAGCGTATTTGTAAGACCGGTCAGCGGTTTTTACGGATGGACTATTGATGGCGTAAAACTTACGTCTTCATTTATGCTTTGCTTTTTTGTCATAGGCATATTGGTTGGGGGAAAGGCGCAAGTGAAAATCGGCGTAAAAATCACAACCTTGATTGGCGGGTTAATGGTCGCAGTTGGTATGCTGGCTACCGCGCTGATTCCGGGGGACGGAAAAGCGCCCGTTTTTCTTATCTATCTTTTCTACGGAATTATCGGCGGCTTTGGCGTGGGCGCGGGATATAACGCGAACATTTCCTGTGCGCAAAAATGGTTCCCGCAAAACCGAGGCTTTGCGACAGGCATAAGCGTCTGCGCGTTTGGAGTTTCGACAGTTATCTTCGCGCCACTTGTTACAACATTAATCAGTAAGCTTGACGTGAAGTATACGTTTTTAATTTTAGCCGGAGGTTTCGCGGTGGCAGTTCTCTTATTATTCAATTTTATTAAAACGCCGGAGCAAGTGCCAAACGCCGCCGCGCCTGTCTTGAAAGGCAAGCAATACACGACTTTGGAAATGATTAAAACACCGCGCTTCTATTTAATTGCGCTATCGCTCATGTTTGGCACTTCGGTATTTTTCATCATCCTTCCCAGTCTTAAAGAATTAGCGGAGAACAGAGGGCTTGCGTCTTTCGCAACCGGAATTGTCATGTTCACAGGCATAGCCAACGCGCTTGGCAGACTTGGCGCGCCGCTTATGTCCGATAAAATCGGGCGTGAAATGGCTGACATCATCATTCTTGCCGCAACCGCGCTCGGCGCGTTTGGGCTTTGTTTCGCCAACGGGATTCTGCTGATAGTGATCATCGCGGTAGTAGCGTTCTGTTACGGCGGCTATTCGGGACTGTATCCCGTTCTTACTTCGGGAAATTTCGGCATTAAAAACATCGGTTCTAATTACGGCGCGGTCATGGTGGGCTTTATGCTCTCTGCGCTGTTGTTCCCAATTGTGATCAAAAAAATCAATGGGCAAGAATTACAATTTATCGCCCTCGGTGCTCTTGCGGTTGTCGGCGTGGTACTGATTGTCATTTTAAGGTTGATGAATCTAAAACAACCAAAGGAGTAGTTAGTGGATAGTAGATAGTTTGTATGTTAGTAAGCTAAGAGTATTGGAAACAAGCTTAGTTTACTAACAATAACACTAATCACTATCTACTAATTACTAACCACTTCTTCCTGTTCGTGGTAAATCACCATTGGGGATTAATTCTTCACCAATACCCCGTCCCATGGTAGCAGTGAGTCTTCATATTTTTCACCTGACGCGGAAATAATCTGCGTTCCCAATAATAGACTCGCGAACTTTCTTGGCGGTTTAACTTTATTAAAAGAAAAGTTAAGCGCTACCGTGTATGTCTCTTCATTGAGTTTGCGCTGATAGATCATTATGCGATCATTGGAATAAACGGGATGGAAGTCTCCGTAGACAAGGCACTTGGTTTGTTTGCGTAAGACGATTAATTTTTTGTAAAAAGACAATATTGAGTCGGGATCATTTTTTTGCGAAGCGTAGTTAATATACTTGTAATTCTTGTTTATACCAAGCCAAGGGGTTCCTTTGCTGAAACCGGCGTTTTCGCTGTTATCCCATTGCATTGGAGTGCGGTTGTTGTCTCTTGAACCTGTTTTAATCCAATTCCAACGCAGCCATTTGGGAACGAATTTCTTTTTCAACAAATTGTCCATGTTTTTGCTTTCCACGTCGTTGAGTTCGTCAATACTCTTAAAATCAAAATTGGTCATGCCGATTTCCTGCCCCTGATAAATAAAGGGAGTGCCGCGCAATGTCAGTTCAAAAAGAGCGAGCATCTTCGCGCTTCGCCGCCAGTACTCTCCCGACTTTTTTTTCAAATCTCCCTCATTGGTCAGGCGGCATTTTCTCAAAGCGCCAAAGTGAGAGACAGTACGTGTTTGATCGTGGTTTTCAAGATATAGGGCGCACCAATCAAGTCCCTGCTGCCACTTTGACATTACTTCCAGCAATTTACGGGCGCGGAATTTTTTCAGTATATACTTTACAATGCGGCGGTCAACTTCCAGATGATCAAAAAAGAAAAGCATATTTAACTCTTTTCGGCTTTCATCGCATAGAAGTTTCGCGTCCGGCAAATCGACAAAAACAGTTTCACCTACCGTAAAGCAATCGTACTTGTCCAATACGTCGCGCCTTAGTTCGCGTAACACGGCATGGCAGCCTTCCTGCGACTTGTAATGCTCCAATCCTTGAATCGCTACGGTTTTTTTTCCGTCATCAAGGCTTGTTTTGTAAATTATATTGATAACATCGCAACGGAACCCTGCGGCTCCTTTGTCCAACCAAAAACGAAGAATTTTTTTTACTTCTTCTATAACTTTTGGGTTCTTGTAATTTAGATCGGGCTGTTTTTTATCAAAAAGATGAAGATAATATTCGCCGCTTTTTTCATCGTACTCCCACGCGCTGCCCAGAAAAAAACCTGTCCAATTGTTTGGCGGAAGTTCCCGTCCTTGCTTGCCGGTTTTTTTATCGGAAACTTTTTTACCGGGGCGCCAGATATAGTAATCACGGTAGGGGCTTTTAATATCTCTGCTTTTTTGAAACCACTCATGCTCATCGGAAGTATGGTTTATAACAAGATCCATAATAATTTTTATGTCTCTTTTTTTTGCTTCCGCGAAAAGCTTCTCCATGTCCGCCATCGTCCCGAATTTGGGGTTTATATTGTAATAATCGCTGATGTCGTAACCGTTATCGGCATCGGGGGATTTATACACGGGCGAAAGCCAGATTATGCCCACGCCCAGTTCTTTGATCTCGTCCAGCCTTGAAATTATTCCCGGAATATCGCCGATTCCGTCGTTTGGAAACTGCGTCTTTGGAGAATCCTGAAAACTCCTAGGATAAATTTGATAAATAACTCTGTCTTTCCACCACATAAATAATCCTCTATTCAAAATAATATTTTAATGATATAATATATTATTATGCAAAAAACTAATATTCGCAACCGGATAACTTTCGGTTTGGGGACAATCGGCAGGGACATGGTTTACGGCATAGTCAGCATGTTCCTTATGTTCTACCTTACCGATGTAATTGATCTGCCGACAAGTACAATGTGGTGGGTAGCTGGAATTATTCTTGCCGCCCGTATCTTTGACGCTTTTAACGATCCTTTCATGGGGCTTATCGTCGATAATACGCACACGCGCTGGGGTAAATTTAAAATGTGGATAACAATAGGCGCGATAACTTCCCCAATATTTACCATTCTTCTCTTTACCAACCTTGGACTTCAGGGCAACGCGTACATCGTTGCTTTCGCGATTATCTACTTTATGTGGGGTATCTGTTACACGATCCACGACATTTCATATTGGTCAATGCTTCCCAGTTTAAGCGTCGATCAAAAAGAACGGGAAAAAATAGGGGCGCTTGCCCGTATTTTCGCGAATATCGGTTTGTTTTTTGTAGTTGTCGCAATTGTGCCGCTTACGACTTCCCTTGGAGTAAAATTTGGTTCTATGCAAAAAGGCTATTTTGTTTTTGCGATTTGCGTATCGGTTTTTATGTCTCTTGGAATGTGCGTAACAATTTTCGGAGTAAAGGAGACGGGTATTGTCGCGGATAAAAAACAAAATACGCCGTTACGTGAATTAGTAAACATCATAGTTAAAAACGACCAGTTATTTTTTACGATGATTGCCCTTTCGCTGTTTATGATTGGTTATATGACAACTACCAGTTTTGGACTGTATTTTTTCAAATACGCTTACGGTGATGAAGGGATGTTTTCAATCTTCTCGGCAGTTTTAGGCGTATCGCAATTATCAGCCCTTGCAACTTTCCAGTTTTTCAGCAAAAAGTTCGACCGTAAAACTCTCTATACCGGCGCGATTATTTCGATGACGGCGGGTTATCTGCTCTTTTTCTTCGCTCCTGTTTCAACAATGTTATTCATCGGCATTGCCGGCGTTTTAATTTTCTTTGGGCAATCGTTTATCCAGCTTTTAATGGTTATGTTCCTAGCCGACTCTGTTGACTACGGACACTGGAAACTCGGCAAACGCAACGACAGCATCACTTTCTCCATCCAGCCGCTTATCAACAAATTAGGCGGCGCGGTAGGCAGCGGGGTTGTTTCCGTAGTGATAATTATCTCAGGAATTAAAGATGCCAATTCAGCAGACGAAGTTACGCCATCGGGCCTTTTAATGATGAAAGTCGCCATGCTAATTTTCCCACTTTTTTGCTTTTTAGGAAGCTACCTAATCTACCGCATGAAGTACAAAATCGACAGTAAATTCTACAAACAAATACTCTCCGATCTACAAGAACGCGGGGAGTTGAACAAAGAGGCATAATAGCCAAAGAATTTAACCACGAACCACACGAACAAGGAGCGAACCTAGAGAGCAAAGATTTACTACAAATATATGCGTAGTAGAAAGATAGAGATCAGGGGTTCTTGTCCGCAGGCTATGCGTGAGCTTCACAATAAGATAACGAACAAAAACCCCACTCCCTACTCCCCACTCCCCATTCTTCGAGTGTGAAATATTTTCGAAAATTTTTTAAAAAACAGTCAAGCGCCACGCATCTGTACGCCATATATAGGTATGAAAAATTTATCTGTTTTGGCTGCCGTTCTTTTGTGCGGCACAGTTGTTCTCGCGGCGGAACCCGCGCCGGTTCTTAATTTGGGTCTTCTCTGGAGCGGCTCTTGGGAAGAAAAAAACTTCACATTTCAGGACGAACCGGCTTTGTCGGGGACACTTGGTAATAGGGGGGAAATTAAATTGCAGTTTCTCCAGCCTGATCTTGCATTACGCGCTCAGGTTCTGGATAGGCACCCATTGGACTTTTCATTGGAGCCGCCCTGGGGGGAGCCTGATAAAGGAGTCACCAATTATACGGGAGGCTTGTATCACAAAACAACAGGATCAAGGTTGCTTTATGGGACGATTGATGAGTGGGGACTGCCCGCAAGAATCCGTAACCCGTGGATCCGCTCGCCGGCCTATGCTGAAAATCACAAGCCTATTATTGCGGATTTAAAAACGACTGCTTCTTCTACAAAGGAAGACGAGGCGTATCTGTATTTGTCAAGTCCTTTATTTCAACTTTTTCCTGATGTAAATTTAAGGACTTTTATCAGCGCACAGTCGGAAGTTGACGAGTTTACGCCGGCGTTTTCAGGCGGATTGGATTTTACTTTTAAAAGAACCAATAACTTATTGCTGGAAACTTTTTACACCGGTAAAACGCTTCAGTCTTCAAAACCAAGCGCATGGTTCTCTGATAAGCCGCCTTTACCGGAACGGGAATTCAGTCTCTTTGCCGCAGGGCTTCTCTTTACAAACCCGGATTTTTCCGTAAGCTCAGATTTTGCCGTATCAGAAACTTTTGCCGTAGGAAAGGATATTTATGCCAATCTGGGCATTTCCTATTCGCCGTCTTTACCTTTTGGGCAAAAGTCAAGACCGTTATTAATTTCATTATCGGCAGACGGCGCGGGGGATAGGTTTGTATACAGAGACGGCGTAAACCACGGGGAAGGTTTCAGGAGCGCGGCAAAAATTGAATGGAAAGGCAAAAACAGTTCCCTAATCAAAATAAACACCGTATTACGGGGACTGGCTTTTGGCGAGGATTTTAACCGCAGTTCCTCCGGTTTTTATTGGCGGTTCCCCTCTTCTTCTGCAATACGCAATAATACGCTCCGCCTGACGCGTATTTCCCTGTCTATGGACAGAAACGCGTCTAATCCGTTAAAAATCAATGATAGTTTCTCGGGAAACATTGGAATTTCACTGAATATGCGGCAAATAGGCATAAAAAACCCACTTGGGATTAATTTTTCAGGCTCGGTTAAGGGGCTGGCAGGGGCAAATGTCGATATATCACCATATCCCGTATTGGATAAAGATTGGTCATGGGAAACAGCCGATATAAATTGTGAATTTTTATGGTCGGCAGGGGTTTTTCAGTTCAGATCAAAGGCCGGATGCGCCTTTTTCCCGGAAAAAGACGAAAAATGGGAGCTTTCCTTTAGTACAGCCATTCGTTCTAAAATGGGCAGATTGAGTTTTAAGATGTCTTCTCCGGATTTTCCCGAAAAATGGAATTGGACTGTGTCATGGAGAATGGAAATACAAAGAAAAATGTAAAAAAAAGTGCATAAAAGACATTGTTTTTACGATAAATATATAGTATCATTTAAAAATAGGTATCTACTTTTAATTTGGCGGATACTGTAATGATAAGCTATTTTGAATGTCGCTTATCTCCAATTAATTATAAGGAGGTGTTATGCCCGGCGGTGTGACAATTATGATAGTTGATGACTCCAGAATTATGAGAAATACTGTAAAAGGCGTTTTCTCAGGAGTTGAATCAACTTGTAACTTTATCGAGGCAAAAGATGGTGAGGAAGCCCTAGCGTTATTGGAAACGCAAACAGTCGATTTAATTCTGCTTGACTGGAATATGCCAAGATTATCCGGAATTGATTTTCTAAAACAAGTTAGAGCGATGGAGCAATTCAAAGATTTGCCTATTATCATGGTAACCAGTGAGGCTGCCAAATTTAACGTTATAGAAGCGTTAAAACATGGAGCCACTGATTATATTACTAAACCAATTAAGCTTGATCTGTTCAAGCAAAAATTGTCGAAACTACATTTATTCAGGATGTAAAATATGACAGTAGAATTACAAAATTATGTAGAACCTTTTGTAGAAGTTACGGTCAGCACTTTCAAAGAATTTGTAGGTGTTGAAGTAAGCCCAAGGCATCCGCATTTTCTGGATCCTGACAAAAATTTTGAATGGGACATTTCTGCGGTAATAGGCCTATCCGGCGTGGTTAAAGGCGCTGTTATAGTTTCAATGAAGGCTGATTTAGCGATAAAATTAACCGACTTGTTAACGGGTTCGGAACATTCGGAACTTGATGCCGATGTAATTGACGTAATTGGCGAAATAAATAACATCATTGCCGGAAACATAAAACCAAAAGTGCCAAACGGAGACAGGATTGTAATTTCAATTCCTACAATTATCAAGGGAAAGGAACATTCAATCGCGTGGCCCAGCAAGCAGACGCGTATTCTTTGTATTCCGCACAAAGCGTTTGAAAATGATATTTTTCACCTAATGGTGGCTATTGAACTTGATGCTGAAAAATAATAGGGAGAGGGCATAATGAAGCATGTTTTCGTGTTTGATCCAAAAGCTTTCTACGGCCAGCAATGGAAAATGGACAATATTTTGGACAACATAGGGCAATTTTTTAGAACACAAGAAGCCCCTAATTTCTCCATACAATTTTCACGTTACAGAAGAAACGCTATAACCATAATTCAAGATGAAGCGGAAAAGGCAAAACCGGACGACATCATCAGGGTTTATGCGATAGGCGGAGAAGAAATTCTCTTTGACTGCTTGAATGGCGTCGCTCATTTTCAAAATATGCAGCTTGCAGCCGTTCCTCATGGGGAGTCTTATGATTTTTTACATATTTTCGGTGAAAGCAATATTGAATCCTTTAGGGATATTCCGTCTCTTGTTAAAGGAAAAGCTCTTCAAACAGACATAATCAGATGGGGGGTAAATTATGCTTTAAATTCCTGTTACATAGGAATGAATTCCGCCATATTAAAAAGAATAAAAGATTTAAAGTCAAACATGAACAAAGGCAGCTTTATTGCTTTCTCAAAACTTTCATCTTACTTTAACACGTTATTTGGCGCATTTGATAAAAATGTCGCCGCGCGGGAATATAAGATAACTATTGATGACGCGGATTATTCTGGGCAATACTGCTTAATCCATGTCGCGAATAGCCCGTATCATGATGGAAAAATGACTGGCGTTTCAGGGGCAAGCCCTGATGATGGTGTATTGGATATCGCGTTAATTAAACCTTCCCACCCCATGGGGACGCTTTCATCCATGAGAAAATATTCCAAAGGGAAACGCCCGAGAAATTGCGCTGTTGTCCATGGGAAAAAAATTTCAATTCAAACCGCCGGTCAAATGTGGATTCAACTTGATAATGAATACATTCAAGACACCAATATAACTATGAACGTGATTAATCACGCGGTACAAATGGTAACGATAAATAATTTATCATACCCATCAACCTCGATGACGGCTGTTTAAAGAAGGATTACTCCATGGCAATAAAAAAAACAGAAAGTAATAAATTAAAAACCATCGCAAACTTTTCTTCTATTGCGATGGTTATTTTTATAAGCGCCTCTTATATTATTGAAACTTACGTAGCCAAGGTTAAGGTTAATTACAGTATAGCCGGGCTTGTAATGATATTAACTATGGTGATACTTATCGCAATCATCAAAAACACAATAAATCATTACAAAATGGCGATTAACATTCCCGTTTTACTTTTATTATTTTATACGGCGCTTATGATGCTCAGTAGCTGGTATAACTCCCATTATATGCTTATCTGTATTTTCCTGTGCGCTATTAGCTGCATATATTCAAGTTTTGACAGAACTCTGAGTTTTATAATAATTCAAAATATTTTTTCCATCTTTCTTATTTTAAGCGGTTATCCTATAGGCGGGAAAGTGCCCATATTTACCGTATTGGTTATATGGATTATCTGCCTATTCATCAGTATTATAATGTTGTTGCTTACAAGATTAGCTACAGTTGTATTAAATAAAGCGATTGAACACCAAAATTCATTCATGGATCTTCTTGCTTCTACAGAAAACTTTGTCGCGATGATAGATGAACGCAATGAGGTTGTTTACGCAAGTAAAACCTTATCCGATCTGGGAAATACAAGCGATCCGACTTTGGTTCAAGGGCGTCCTCTTATCGATCTTTTTCCGGGAAAAGGCCTGAAAATACATGCGGGAAATTTATTAAAGGAAAAGGACGATTACAAAGAAGACTGGGAATTTTCATTAAACGGACAGAAACGTTATTTTAAAGCTGCTTCGCATGGCCTTCCGGGAGGCGGCGGCACTCTTATCAGCTTATACGACATGACCCAGCTTGCAGAGCGTGATGAAATTGCCGTCATGAAAGACAGCATGAAGATTGGCTTATTCTTCATAGATAAGAACTTTATTATTCAGGATCATTATTCAAGATATTTGGAGGAAATGCTTTCAGATACCAAACTTTTTGGAAAAAATTTAACGGATGTTATTGCCGACTCAGTCAGCCATAGCGAACTGGAAGCGATAAAGGATTATTTTGGCATGATCCTTGAACGCACTTACGACCAGGAAATGTTGGATGATATAAATCCGTTAAATGAACTTCATTATGTAAACAAAGAAACAGGCGACAGAAAAGTATTCCAATTTGCCTTTGCCACGGTAGAACGCGGGCACGGTGAAGTCTTTCTTCTGGTAACAGTCTATGATATTACAACCAGAGTAGAACTGCAGCAAAGATTGGCAGAAGAAGAATCAAGACGGCAGGAAGAAATGCAGTCTGTCTTTGAACTTATCAAAGTTGAACCGGACGTATTTAACGACTTTATGGCGGATATGGAGCATGAGTTCGACCAAATTGATAAGGTACAAAAAAATGACACATTGCCCACGCATGACGCGCTTGTTAAGATTTATCAGTCTGTTCATGCCATTAAATCAAACGCCGTTATTCTAGGATTGAACGTATTTGGCAACAAGATGCATAATCTGGAATCAAAAATAAAGAAATTACGGGAAATGCAAGGGGACGTGCCCTTCGGTGAAATGTTGAATCTGACCATGGATATAGAAAAGATATCCAAAGAAAAAGAAGGTTTCAGGGATATTCTTAACAAGCTTCAAAGTTATGCCGGAAGCGGCGGCAAGAGCGGCGGAACAGGTGAAAAACAAAATATCAAAGTGTTGGTTGAATCTCTTGCAAAAACCACTTCCAGAGTCGCCGAAGACTTAGAAAAGAAAATTAAATTTGTCCCGGCTGAAATTGATCCTGAAGCTATAGATAAAGGTCCAAGACGGGTAATGAAAGAAATACTAATGCAGCTTATCCGCAATTCCGCCCTGCACGGAATAGAAATGCCGGATGAAAGAAAAGCCAAAGGTAAAAATGAAATGGGCGTTATAAAACTTTCCATTAAGATGACGGAAGATCATAAGAATATACATATAAAACTTATTGATGACGGAAGAGGTCTTAATTACCAAAAGATCAGCGAAAGAGCGTTAGCCAATAACTTAATTACTAAGGAAGAAGCTAAAAATCCTGACGTATTATCGAAGGTAATATTCATGCCCGGCTTTAGCACCGCAGATACTGAAACTGTTCATGGCGGAAGGGGCATTGGCTTAAACCTTGTGCGAGACCGTATAAAGGAAGTAAAAGGCGCAATTAAATTAAAATCGGAACCCAACAAGGGAACATTATTCTTTATTTCACTCCCTGTTTGATAATCCCGCGCCAATCGCCGTAGTATATTCCGCCTGTTCAGGGTAGATAAATTCAATTCCATACATAGAGGTTACGTCGGCAAGCACTTTCCGCCCTATCGGGTTTTTGCTGCCATTGCCCGTAATAACAACGCGGCTGTAATTTTTCGCTCTTGCGGCAAAAACAGAAAGAACTCCTATTACCTGATACACCATGTTGATAATCGCAAGCGCGATATCCCCATGATTGGCGGTATCCAGCATTTTCCCAAAATTAGAAGCCGTACATTCGCCGTTTAAGAAACTTAATCCCGTATCTGTAATGTCACCTAACAAAAGGTCAACTTGGTTTAATTTTCCATTCTTTGCCAATTCCATAATATCATGGAATTCGGCGACCGACAAAAGTTTTTTACCCAGTCCCAATATTGTTCCGCCTCCGACACCCGAGCCGCCAAAATGAAAAATGCCTTTATCGCCGGCTTCGATTATTACGGTTCCCGTCCCGATATTTGTAATAATTATATTATTCATGCCGGAAAGAAACATTCCGCCCGTGCCGATAGCTTTTATCTCATTTACCCTGCCTGTGGTAATGCCAAAAATGTCGTCTTTTATTTTTGACGCCCCGGCTCCGGTAATCTCGATTCTTTCGACAGTGTTTATTTTTATGCCGTTTTCAAGGACTATTTTTCCAAAAGCGCCGGTAGCGGCAGTTATAGCGTCCGATGCCTTTGTTTTTATCATTTTGATTATTTTTCCATCTTCTATGGAAACGGCTTTTGTTATGGTACTGCCAATATCAATTCCTATTATCAAAATACTCTCCGATTGTTTTTCTAATTCTAGCATATAATACGGCTTATTGCTAAGACGGTGATTATCTAATATATTGATTCCATTATGAATTATGCTGAAGAATCTTTAAAAAAACATTACCAGTGGCGCGGTAAATTGGAAATTGTACCCAAAATGCCGGTGTCAACGCGGGAGGATCTTTCGCTTGCCTACACTCCCGGCGTCGCCCAACCCTGCCTTGAAATACAGAAAAATCCCGAAAAAAGCTGGGAGTTGACAGGGCGCTGGAATACGGTTGCCGTTGTAACAGACGGCACTGCCGTTTTAGGACTTGGCGATATTGGCCCTGAAGCCGGAATGCCCGTAATGGAAGGAAAATGCGTACTGTTCAAAGCCTTTGGCGGAGTTGACGCAATCCCTATTTGCATACGTTCAAAAGAAGTTGACGTAATTGTAGAAACGGTATCGCTTCTTGCGGGGAGTTTTGGCGGCATTAATCTGGAAGATATTTCCGCACCGCGTTGTTTTGAAATAGAGCGAAAATTAAAAGCGAAATGCGACATCCCTATTTTTCACGATGATCAGCATGGGACTGCGGTAGTAGTGCTTGCCGCGCTGCTTAACGCGTTAAAGTTTACGGGAAAAAAACTTGAGAATGTCAGCGTAGTTACGTTAGGAGCGGGCGCGGCGGGTATAGCCGTAATCAGGCTTTTACTTGCGCTGGGACTGTCTGATGTAGTACTGTGCGACCGTCAAGGGGCAATTTACAAGGGGAGAGGCGGCCTTAACAGTGAAAAGGCTGAAATGGCTGAAGTTTCAAACAGGCAAATGAAAAAGGGAAGCCTCGCCGACGTACTGCGGGGAGCCGATGTTTTTATCGGCGTTTCAGCGCCCGGCATGGTTACGGCAGAGATGGTGAAATCAATGTCGCCTAACGCAATTTTATTTCCGATGTCCAATCCGACGCCTGAAATCATGCCGGATTTGGCGGTTGCCGCAGGAGCCGCAGTAGTGGGAACAGGTCGCAGTGATTTTGCCAACCAGATCAACAACGTGCTCGCCTTTCCGGGCATTTTCCGGGGAGCGCTGGATGTCCGCGCAAGCGACATTAACGATGAAATGAAAATCGCGGCGGCTTATGCGCTTGCCAGTCTTGTAAGCGAAAATGAATTACGCCGCGATTACATTATTCCCGCGGCTTTTGACCCAAGGGTAAGGGACGCTGTTGCGCGCGCGACAGCCCAAGCAGCGATTAAGAGCGGCGTGGCAAGAGCATTTAACATCTAAAAACCTAACTGGGGTTTTTAAATGTTAGATTACTTTTTTTTAAGATTATCAAGATTTTTCTTTGCGGCTGAATACCCTTGAAATACGGCATAACTATACCATTCATGGGCTACAAGCTGATTCTTTGGCACTCCGTTGCCATTCTCATAGCACATCCCAAGACAATTCTGAGCTGGCGCGTATCCGTGCTCTGCGGATTTTTTGTATAATTCAATTGCTTTTGCTATATCCGCAGGCGTACCTTTGCCAAATTCATAACATACGCCCAAATTATACTGGGCAAAAACGTTACCCTGAGCCGCAGCCTGCTTGTACCATTTAACAGCTTCTTCTATATCTTTAGTTACGCCATTGCCGTTTTCATAACAAAAACCCAAATTACCCTGAGCTGGCGCATATCCCAATTGCGCCGCCTTAGTATAATACGCGACCGCTTTGTCTAAATCCATTTCTACTCCGCTACCGCTTTCATAACACCATCCCAAATTACAAATGGCTGGAGCATACCCTTGTTTTGCGGCTTTCTGATAATATTCAAGCGCTTTTGCATAATTATGGGGAACGCCATGCCCTTTTTCATAACAAAACGCCAGATTGCACTGTGCTGGAGCGTATCCTTTTTCCGCCGCTTTGCGGTAACAATCAAAAGCTTCCGCAAAATTATTTAACATTCCTGCGGCATTCCCTTTACTGAATAATTCAACAACATCATCACTAACCGGTTGATTTTCCGCCATACATTCCTCCAATAAAGATTAATTGTCTTCGTTAAGTAATGGCAAAAATTCCGTTAAAACAGCGTCTAATTCACTTTTAAGCGCGGCCATTTGATCAGGTGAAGCCGTATTTACACTGTCTGCAAGTTGATGTTCAACGCTGGCGGCTGCCGATTGCAAACGATTTTTCCCTATTTGCCCGGCGTTGCCTTTTAACGCATGCACCAGTTTATAAGCCGTTTTAACATCGCCACTTTCTATTAATTTGCATATTTCTTCGTATTTATTTATATTTGCTTTAATAAAATATTTTTCCAGAGATTTTTGAAATTCCATATCGGACGCAGGTTCTTCTTTTTTTATTTCCTTTTGTAATTCTGACTGTTTTACGGGCGTTAGATATTTTAACAGGCAGCGCCACAATTCCTGGGAAGTAAACGGCTTGCCTACACAGTCAGCTATACCATGAGCTTTATAAGTATCCATGTCTTCTGTCATTATATTGGCAGTCAAGGCTACAATGGGAATTTTATTATTAAGTTTGATGATTTCAACGGCAGCCTCAAGCCCGTCCATTACGGGCATATTCATATCCATAAAAATTAAATCGAATAATCTCTCACCTTTCCTGATACGGCTTTTAACCAACTCAACGCCAATTAAACCGTTTTCCACAATTACGGTTTTCAACCCAACCCTCGTAAGGTGTTCGCGTATAACTTCCTGCTTCATAAAATTATCTTCACATATAAGAACTTCGCCGTTAAATACAGGTTTCTCAAGTTCTTTTGGGAAAATCCGACTCTGGAACATTTCTTCCATGGACACATCTATCGTGTCAAATGTAAGATCAAAACTAAATCTGCTTCCAACGCCGGGCGTACTGTCTACAGAGAGTTTCCCTCCCATCATTTCTATGATGCTTTTGGTTATCGGTAAACTAAGCCCTGTGCCGCCGTATCTGCTTGCCATTACTGTTTCCACTTTTGAAAACGGCTCAAATATTACAGCTATCTGCTCGGCGGTCATGCCAACGCCGCTGTCTTTAATTTCAAAATGTATTGTAATGGACTTATCATCTATACGAATAATATCGGACACAAGTTTGACCATGCCGGTATTTGTAAATTTTACCGCGTTGGAAAGCAGATTTACAAATATCTGCCTGAGTCTAACCGGATCGCCAACAGGTTTTTTACCAACGCTTGGTTCGGCATAGAAGTGAAGCAATATTCCTTTATCAACGGCTTTAGGCATAACCATGGTTCTGCAACTTGCAAACAGTTCATGCATATCAAAGGGAATTTTTTTCAGCGACAATTCACCGGATTCAATTTTGGAAATATCCATAATATCATTGGTAATTTGCAGCAACCAGTCCGCGTTAACGCGGATATTAGTCAGATAATCTTTTGTCTTATTGGAAATCTCATCATCCAGAGCCAAATCGGAAAATCCAATGATGCTGTCTAAGGGCGTGCGAATTTCATTACTGATATTTGCATGGAACGCAGATTTTGATTTGCTTACAGCGTTAGCTGCTTCAAGCTCGGCTTCAAGTTCTTGCAGGCGCTTGTTTAACTCACCAGTGCGTAACTGCACCAGCTTTTCAAGCTTTTTCTTTTCATTGGCGCGTCTTAATAATAAAATAATAAAAAGGACAATTACGATAACCAATAACGCAAGAACAGAGATAAAATTAAAAAATCGAAAATCAGTAAACATACAATACCTTCAAAAAACCCAATTATAGAGGGAAATTATTAACTTGACCTTAGTATTGTACCATAAAGAGAAAAACAGGGCAAGTTGAAATATTAAAGATTTATAATAAATTAACAAATATTTGTGAGTATTTGTATCTTTTGTAATATCAAGTTATTTTTAGTATTATATATGACCCAGAAGGGAATTTTTCGTAAAATACTTTTATCTGCGGCGGCGTGACAACAGAATAAGGCGCAGTAAGCTGGCAATCGAAGAAAGCGCTGAGGCGACATAAGTTAATGCCGCAGCGGTTAAAACCTTTTTTACGCCATTTAATTCTTTTTCGGTCAGGACATTGTTGGCTCGCAGAACAGTAATAGCCCTATGTGAAGCGTTAAATTCCACAGGCAATGTGATAACGTAGAAAAGCACGGCGCCGCTAAAGAGGATAATTCCAATATTTAATAACAGCGAGGCAATGCCGCCAAAAGACGAACTGGCAGGAATAGCAAGCCCGATTATCGCAAGCCATGGGCCAAATCTTGAGCCGATATTTGCCACAGGTACAAGCGTGCTTCTCATGAAAAGAGGCCCCCAGTGGGTGGCGTGTTGAATCGCGTGTCCGGCTTCATGCGCGGCGACGCCTACTGCGGCAATTGACTTTGAGCCGTACACCGGTTCTGAAAGCCGCAATTTTTTATCCGAGGGCGAATAATGGTCTGTAAGAGAGCCGCCGACCGGCTCAACTTTTACATCGTTGATGTTGTTTGTCCGCAGTAAAAGATCAGCCGCAGCGGTGCCTGTTATTCCCTTTGAACAGGGCACTTTTGAATATTTTGCAAAAGTGGATTTAACCATAAACTGCGCCCAAAGCGACAAGAGCAAAGTTGGAACGACTAAGAATAAATAATACTGATCAAACATAATTTTCCTCCATGGATCCCTTTTATATTCTATCATTTATCCGCGGGCGGACTGCGCCGCACGGTATATTCAAGTTTTACAGAGCCGTGATTTTCACTGTCCCTCGCGGCGCGGGAAAGCATTTCTTTCTGAACACGGAAAAGTTTTTCTCCCGCAGGAGGAGCCAACTGTTTCCATTTGCCTTCGCTGTCCAACACGGAAGATTGACAGTTATCACGGAAATAATCGTTAAGAATATCATATAATACCGCGCGGAGTTTTTCATCCTGTATGGGGAATAAAATTTCCACACGGTGGTCAAGGTTTCGCGTCATCAAATCGGCGCTGGCGCAGTAAATTTCGTCCGCGCCGCCGTTGGAAAAGTAATAAATTCTTGAGTGTTCAAGATAATGGTCGATGACGCTGATTACGCGGATGTTTTCAGAAACTCCTTTTATGCCGGGAACTAAAGTGCAGATGCCCCTGACGCACAAGGATATTTTTACGCCCGCCTCAGACGCATTGTAAAGAGCCTTTATTACGTCAACATCGGTAAGCGAATTCATTTTTGCCATTATTCTGGCGGGATATTTTTGCTTTGCCCTGTTTGCTTCCCTTTCTATAAGTTCAAGAAAACGGCGCTTTAGGGCAGTAGGCGCAATTGTCAGCTTCGTCATTGTCTGAACGGTTGAGTAACCCGTGAGCATGTTAAAAATCAGCCCCGCGTCATAAGCAATATCATCGCGGCAGGTAAAGAGGCAGATGTCTTCGTAGTATTTTGCCGTTCTGTCGTTGTAGTTTCCCGTAGAAAGATGCACATAGCGCTTTACGCGGTCGTTCTCCCTGCGCAGAACCATCGAAATTTTAGAATGGATTTTTAAGCGTGAAAGCCCGTACACGACGATAACGCCCGCTTTTTCCAACCTGTTCGCCCATGAGATATTCCGCTCCTCGTCAAACCGCGCTTTAAGTTCAACCACCGCCGTTACATGTTTGCCGTTCAAAGCCGCCTGCTCCAAGGCGCGGACAACCGGGGAAAAAGCCGAAGACCCCGAATGAAGCCCGATTCCCGGAATAGCGCCGCCCGTCCTGTAAAGCGCGGTTCTAATAGAAATAACCTGCGGGTCTGTCGCGGCTTCCTGAAAAAAACGAACCACAGGATCAAAAGACTGATACGGCAAATGCAGCATCACGTCCCCTTGACTGATTCTGTCCCAGATGGGAGTCTCTTCGTTAAAATCTACGGACTTGTGTATCTTCCACGGTTTTTCCGTCAAATCTTCAAGGCTTGCCACATTGGACAATTCCATAAAATCAACAGGATTAATCGGCCCGTCAACCTCATACAAATAATCGCTATCCAGTAAAAAACGACGGGCAAGGTCTTCTTTTAATTTGACGCTTCCCGAAGAATAAACCATTCTGATACATTCCGATCTTCCCCTGCCTTCAATAACTTCTACCATTGCTTCGACAAAATCTTCGTCTCTCTGTTCGTCAACCGAGAAATCAGCGTCCCTGTTAATTTTAAACAACATGCTTTCCCTGACGCGAAAACCGGGGAAAAGATAACCGCCCCATGTAACAATTACGTCATCCAGTAAAGCAAGCTGAAAGTTTTCTTTCTGAAAGTTTTCTTTTCCGCCGCCGTTATGCGACGCTTCAAAGTCCGGCAGCCAGATAAGCCTGTTTAAAACGCCGGGAATAGGTATAATTACTTTTAACTCTTTCGGCGCGTCGCTTGCTACGCCTTCCAGTCCCTGAGGCGGAGTTGGATTTTCAGGCTCAAGCAGAAAGACGGCATTTAGCGATCTGCTTTCGATAAAAGGCATGGGCTTGTCATCTTCCAAACGCAGGGGAGTTAATACGGGGTATATTTGGTTTAAAAAAAACGCGTTTAAAAAATCAAGCTGGGGAACAGACCATGAATCGGGGCGCAGAAGAGACAAACCGTTTTTTGCAAGCCCCGGAAATATTTCATTACGCAAACATTCATACTGACGATTCATAATGGAATGAACTTTTTTGGAAATAGCCTTTAACTGCTGAGCGGCCGTTAAACCGGAAGGATCAACCGTTCTGCCGGCTTCCGCTTTTTGCAAGCGCATTAACGCCGCGACCCTGACCATAAAAAACTCGTCAAAATTGGAGGATACAATAGAAAGAAACCTTAATCTTTCAAGAAGGGGCGTTTCTGCGCGAAGCCCCTCATTCATTACACGCTCATTAAAATCCACCCATGAAAGATCTCTGCTGATATAAGGGAAATCTGGTTTGTTATTTTCAATTTTGTCCATTTATTTAATTATAATGCATTTATAAGTCTTTTTATACAAATATGGGTTGATTTTTATGATTAAATTGCAAGAATTCTTGTTAAAAACACAAAGGGGTACTACTTGTATTCCTTCTTTAAAGATAATCGGAATGTGTTCCAGTATAGTAAAAAACAACTTTCTCCTCTGATTTGCGATAGATCATAACCCAATCGTCTTCAATATGGCAATCAGTAAGTCTTTCATAATTGCCGGAAAATCCATGTTCATGACAATGTTCTGGTAACGGTTCACCCCAAATGAGTAGTGCTATTATTTCATATATTTTGTCCATGTTTCTATGGCGTTTTTCCATTAGTTTGATGTCTTTTTTAAATTGGTTGGTAAAAGCAAAGTCCAGCAACAGTTAAACGCCTAAATCTTCCCTTGCTTCTTCAAGAGAGGTATACCACTTAGCCGATTTTTCTCCATTAAAAATAGCGTCTCCCTCTGCTATTGCGGCAAGCACTTTGGCGTTAAAGGGAGGATTTTCGGCATGAAGGGGACAGTCATCTCCGTGAATACATTCGGTGGTGGTTTCAGTTTCGGTTACTGCTATCATAAAAAGCTCCTCTATGTTTAATATACTCTTTTTTTGGCAGATCAACAAGTATTTATAGAACGATGTATGCCCAAAGAATTTATTCAGTACAGGCAGGCAGACTGCGCACGCTGTAAAAACTTCGGAAGAGTCCGCCTCGCACTGGCGGCCACCTAAAGGCGGCCTTGCTTTTATTGGGAACTGCGGCATTTTTTGGTGCTCTCAGCGTGCGGCATTATTGATCAAGAGGGGAACCTTCGACCTAAAGTCTCGGTTGAGGTTCTACACGACTACGCCGTGCGTTTATTTGGCTGTGAGCCTTTCCGGCGACTGAACAGTGTGGGTAGAAAGCTTTATCTAGGGTTTGTCGCCGGACTTTTATTCTCTGATTTTTTTTGTTTTATTCCCAAGTCTCTCCGGCGGGGAATTCCGAAAGATGTTTTTACATCGCGCGCAGCCTGCCCGCCTGTACTCAAGAAGTTTATTGGGCATACATCTTCTAGCGGTAATATGGATTATAGCTGGTACTTTCTGTTAACCATGTACAGCGGCATCAAGGCAATTCCGCATTGTTTGATTTTCTTGTTTCTAGTATTCAGGACAGGCGGGCGAGCCTAGTACCGTTAGTATTGTTACAACTAACGGCACTAGACGTTTTGAGTGTCATGTGCTAGTTTTAGGCTATTCTCCTATGGTAATAGAGTAACCTACTCCAATGTGAAAAGCGCTTTTTTTCAAAACCTTTTCTGTTGATCCCATAAATTCAAATTCAGTATCTAAAAAATCAAACCCATATCGAATGTCCGCAAAAAGCACCCCTGGACCAATTTTGTAACCGACTATCCCGCCTATCATCGCTCCAATAGAACCTTTCCATTCTCCTTCTGCGCTGGCACCTCCTGCAAGTGGTGAAAGTTTAATTTCTCCATCACCAATTGGTACAGTTAAATATATTCCGCCTATACCGGATAATTGTATCCCGTCCCCAATAGTTGTTCCAACGCGGAGGAGAACAGGGATTAATAATGAAGAGGCTTTTAATGTTGCTGCTTCAATTCCCATCGCTTTGACCGCGACCTCATCTGAATTGTATAAAATTTCTGCCTGTATACCAAACGTATCAGAAAAATTATATCCAGCTTGAACCGCAAAACCAAAACCAAAATCGCCTTCAAGGTCAACAGAGATTCCGCCTAACGCCTTTTCAAAGTCAGAAGAAGGTTCATAGGTAGGCATAATTCCTATAGCCCGAACTCCAATCGAAAACCCTTTTGCTTGCGCAAAAACCCCTCCCACAACCAAAACCGTAAGTGCCAAAACAATAAATCTTTTCTTTGCCATTTTTTTTCTCCTTGTGTGGCAATAAAATTTTTTAAGTTAAACAATGAAAATAAAAATCTTTATTTATGAGTGTTCCGTAGCGGCAGCACAGATGCTGTCGCTCTCATCAATTTCAATTTTTTATTCTGCCTAACTCAAATTCCATTGAAATTTCGCAATATTCCCACGTTTTCCCGAATATTGTTCGCATACTGCTAGCATAATATAATATTATGTATTCGTCAAGCATCTCTGTGTAAAAAAAAAGAGTGCATATAGAATACAAAAATGGATTTATGTCGGCTTTTTATTCAAAACCTGAAAAAATGGCGTAAAATTATGGGTATTTCCCAGAAAAAGCTTGCGGAAAAGTGTGATGCGGCCCATTCATATATTAGGCAAATTGAATGTGGAAACAGGTATCCATCATTTGCTTTTATTGGGAAGATTGCCGATGCGTTGCACATTGAACCGTATCAACTGTTCTATGATGAAACAAAACCAGGCAGAACCGCACATGCACAACGCATAGAATCCGCTAAAAAGAAATTACTTGAAGCGGTGTCAAATGATATTCAAGCCGCTTTTGACGAATTAAAAAAATGAACACTTTAAACAGTCCACCCTAATCCCCCTTTGTGATCTTTGTTCCTTCGTGATCTTTGTGTGAAGTCTTCTCAAAACGGTAATGCAGTGGTAATTGACACCACTTTTTCATAGTGTCGTTATGCGACATTTAAACGCCACCGATGGTGTCTATTGCTAATTGTAAATTGCTCATTCCTAATTACTGCTAGAAGATGTATGCCCAATAAATCCTTGAGTACAGTCAGGGCAGGCTGCCTATGGCAAAAACATCTTCTGTGGGTTCCCCGCCACAGCCAAATAAACGCACGGCGTAGCCGTGTAAATCAATAATGCCGCACGCTGAGAGCACCAAAAAATGCAGTAGTCCCAAATAAAAGCAAGGCCGCCTTTAGGTGGCCGTCAGTGCGAGGCGGGTTCTTCCGAAGTTTTTACAGCGTGCGCAGCCTGCCTAAGCTATCTAGCGTAGCCGGATAGCACTGTACTAAATAAATTCTTTGGGCATACATCTTGCCTCACTTGGAGTAAAAGTCACACTACGGTATCTTCTACCGCTTTTACCCAAAAGATGAATAAAAAAACAAAAAAATTGTCCTGCCCACGCTGAACTTGCCGTTTTAGACCAAAGCATATAAGGTGGTATACAAAAGCCCAGGAGGGAAACATGGGCAAAAGAAAAAGTTATACTGCCGAAGAAAAAGTAAAGATTCTCAGAGA